>CAMZHP010000155.1 GCA_947306845.1 uncultured Prevotellaceae bacterium | reverse complement strand
AACGCATGATGGCGGTCTTCTCGTCGATGAGTCCCTCGTGGAGCAGGTCGATGGCGATCTTCACCATGGCAGCACCAGTGCGCTTGCCGTTACGGGTCTGGAGGAACCAGAGTTTGCCCTCCTGCACGGTGAACTCCATATCCTGCATGTCGCGGTAGTGCTTCTCCAGATTCTCCTGAATGCCGTTCAGCTGGGCATAGATCTCAGGCATGGCCTCTTCCATCGAAGGATATTTGGCTGCACGCTCCTCCTCGCTGATACCGGCACGTTCTGCCCAGCGCTGTGAGCCAAGCTTGGTGATCTGCTGCGGAGTGCGGATACCGGCAACGACATCCTCACCCTGGGCATTGACCAGGTACTCGCCGTTGAACACGTTCTCGCCATTGGCGGCGTCGCGGCTGAAGCATACACCAGTAGCGGAGGTGTCGCCCATGTTGCCGAACACCATTGCCATCACCGACACAGCAGTACCCCACTCGTCGGGAATACCCTCCATCTTGCGGTAGAGGATGGCACGGTCGTTCATCCAGCTGCGGAACACAGCACAGATGGCACCCCAGAGCTGCTCAATGGGATCATCGGGGAAATCCTTGCCTGTGCGCTCCTTGATGGCCTGCTTGAAGAGACCGACCAACTGCTTGAGTTCGTCCACGGAGAGGTCCTTGTCGAGCTTCACACCACGGATGGCCTTCACCTTCTCGATGATTTCCTCAAACGGGTCAATGTCCTCTTTGTTCACTGGCTTCATCTCGAGCACTACGTCGCCGTACATCTGCACGAAGCGGCGATAGGAATCGTATACGAAGTGAGGATTGTTGGTCTTGCGCACCATTCCCTCAGCCACCTCGTCGTTCAGACCGAGGTTGAGGATGGTGTCCATCATGCCAGGCATGGAAGCACGGGCACCGGAGCGCACGCTGACGAGCAGAGGATTCTCGGCATCGCCAAACTTCGAGTTCATCAGCGACTCGATGTGCTTCACGGCAGCAGTCACGTCGGCATCAAGGATCTCCTTGATTTTCTCCTGACCTACCTCATAATATTCATTGCAGCAGTCTGTGGTAATGGTGAATCCCGGGGGAACGGGCACACCGATAAGGTTCATCTCGGCGAGGTTGGCACCTTTTCCACCGAGTTGCTCACGCATTTTAGCGTTACCTTCAGCCTTACCATTGCCGAAGGTATAAACTCTTTTCTGTTCGCTCATAATTGATTGATGGTTTCTAAAAAAATGTGTCTTTGATGTGCAAATTTACTGCAAAATCATGTAACGGCAAAACTTTTGGATAAAAAATTGTAAGGCGAGCATTTTTTTTCTCCGCGCCATTGCGAAGGGAGTTGGGAACAGCTGCGCTCTTTTCCACCTGCAAAGGGCAAAAATCATCCAAAACGATAACATTTCAGCCGTTTTTCCTCACTGACATCACATCAAATCTCCCCAAGCATGGCAAATTGCAAAAAAAAGACGTGTTTGTTTGCGGATTGACATTTTTTCACTATCTTTGCGGATGCGATTCCGACTAATGTCGCACATGATATGGCAAAGAACAAGAAACCCCTTCCTATATATGAGAATGTGACCATCGCCGACTGTGCCGCCGAGGGAAAATGCGTGACGCGAGTTGACGACAAGGTGATATTTGTACCCTTTGTCGTGCCCGGCGATGTGGTCGACATACAAATTCGCAAGAAGCGCAAGAGCTACTGCGAGGCCGAGGTAGTGCGCCTCGTCGAGCCCAGTCCGCTCAGACAGGCTCCGATGTGTCGCCATTTCGGTGTCTGCGGCGGTTGCAAATGGCAGATCCTCCCCTACGAGGAGCAGCTGCACATGAAGCAGAAACAGGTATTTGACCAGCTCACCCGCATCGGCAAGATCGAACTGCCCGACGTACGCCCCATCCTAGGTTCAGCCAAGACCTCAAAGTACCGCAACAAGATGGAGTTTGAATGCTGCAACAAGCGCTGGCTGACGCGTGAGGAGATCATGAGCGGTGTGACCTATGAGAACATGAATGCCATCGGACTCCACATCACTGGGGCTTTCGACAAGGTGCTTCCCATTGAGGAATGCATGCTCATGGACAACCTCAACAACGAGATTCGCAATGCCGTGCGCGACTACGCCGCAGCCACAGGCATGACCTACTTCGACCTGCGACAGCAGCACGGACTGCTGCGCGACCTCATGATGCGCAACTCCAACACAGGCGAGTGGATGGTGCTCATTCAGTTTCATTTCGAGGAAGAAGGCGACCAGCAGCGCGCGGAGGCGTTGCTCGACCATCTTGCTGAGAAATTCCCACAGATCACCTCACTCCTCTATGTGGACAACCCCAAATGCAACGACACCTTCGGCGACCTAGAGGTGGTAACCTACAAAGGCAAGGATCACATCATCGAGACCATGGAGGAACTGCGCTTCAAGGTGGGGCCAAAGAGTTTCTACCAGACGAATACTGATCAAGCCCATGTGCTCTACTCCGTCGCACGAGAGTTCGCCGCTCTCACCGGTGACGAGCTGGTATATGACCTTTACACTGGCACAGGCACCATCGCCAATTTCGTGGCACGGCAAGCACGCCAAGTCATCGGCATCGAATATGTGCCGGAGGCCATCGAGGACGCGAAAGTGAACTCCCAAATCAACGGCATCGGCAATACCTTATTTTATGCAGGAGACATGAAGGACATCCTCACCGATGAGTTCATCGCCCAACACGGCCGCCCCGACGTGCTCATCACCGACCCACCTCGTGCCGGCATGCATCCCGACGTGACGCAGACCATCCTGCGCGCACGCCCCAAGCGCATCGTCTATGTGAGCTGCAACCCTGCCACACAGGCACGCGATCTCGCCGACCTCGACATCCATTACCGAGTAGAGGCCGTGCAGCCTGTCGACATGTTCCCCCACACCCCACATGTGGAAAATGTCGTGCTGCTTACCGAAAGGGCGTAAGACCACCTTGCGGGTGATCCGCAAGCATCCTATCGACTATTTGCAATTATCTGAATATCAACCCTAAACCATCAACTATGAAAAAGAAAGTTTTAATCACATGTATGCTGCTGTTTGCCGTGCTCAACATCCAAGCCCAGCAAGCCCAGCAGGACAAGAAATGGTATGACACCTTCAAGTTCAGTGGCTACGGCATGCTTCAGTATCAGTACCAAGACAGAAACGAAACCAAGACCAACACGTTCAACCTAAGACTGATGCGTATGATCCTCGACGGGAAAATCGGAGACTTCGACTGGCGTGCCCAAATCCAGGGCACCAATGCCAAAGGACCCGGCGAGCCTACTGTACAACTTGTGGACCTCTACACAGAATGGGTGAAGCACAAGGAAGCCCGCATCAGAATAGGACAGTTTAAGCGTGCCTTTACCTTTGAGAACCCCACCCACCCCATCACACAAGGATGGTATGCCTATGCCGATGTCATCAACAGGCTGTCGGGCTTTGGCGACCGGGCAGGTGAGAAATCCTCAGGCGGACGCGACATCGGTGTGCAGTTGCAGGGTGACCTCTTCCCCAATGCCTCGGGGCGCCGCCTGCTGCACTATCAGATCGGCGTGTACAACGGTGAGGGAATCAACCGCAGCGACAAGGACAACCGCAAGGACATCATCGGCGGCCTGTGGGTCATGCCCATCAGCGGCGTGCGCATCGGTGCCTTCGGATGGACGGGAAGTCATGGAGGAATGACAGAGGAGACAATCGATAATGGTTTTTCCCCCAACCCACCACGCACCAATGTCAGCCTTCCCCTCAACCGCTACTGTCTCTCCGCCGAGTATGACAAAAACGAGATGACCTTCCGCGCAGAGTACATTCACAGCCAGGGATGGGCGGCTCAGGCTATCGGAAGCAACGTTATCGACTACTCCAAAGGCGACAAGGCAGATGGTTGGTATGTGTTCGGCATCGTGCCTGTCGTGAAGTCAAAGCTGCACGCCAAGGCCCGCTATCAGTGCTACCGTCAGTCGAAGGACTGGGACTCCTCGAAGACCATGTATGAGGTGGGTGCCAACTACTTCATCAACAAGAACCTGGAGATCACCGCCGAATATGCAAGGGTCAACGACCGCACGCTCAGCAAACACGATTACAACTTCGTGGACGTGGAATTCGACTTCCGCTTCTGATACCCATTCCATTTCAACACAAAGATACAGAGGCACAGAGGAAATGACCCTTTGTGCCTTTGTATTGTTTTTGCAACTTTCCAAACACTCCTGAAGTCTGCTTGGCGACACCCCCATTTGGGACACCTTGATATGCCATTGGCCCCTATTGATTATGTTTCAGAAAGGTTTTCCCCTTTTTTATAGTTCTGTTTTAGAAAAAAAACAGTATCTTTGCCCGGAGTACTCGTCAAGTGAAATACAAGGTTATATGGATCGCAGTTCACAAATTATCCGTACAAGCATCATCGGCATTGTCGCCAATGTGTTATTGGCAGCCTTCAAAGCTGTAGTGGGAATACTTGCCAGTTCGGTGGCCATCGTCATGGATGCAGTCAACAACCTGAGCGATGCGCTGTCGAGTGTCATCACCATCGTTGGCACAAAGCTCTCACAACGACCTGCCGACCGCAAGCATCCTTTCGGTTTTGGACGCATCGAGTATTTCAGTGCCATCATCATCGCTGTCATCGTGCTCTCGGCTGGCATCACCTCGCTCATTGAGTCGGTGAAGAAGATTTTCGACCCGACAGAGCCGAGTTACACCACTGTGACGCTCATCGTCATTGTAGTGGCCATCGTCGTAAAACTCATTCTCGGACAATATGTCAAGCGCAAGGGTGAGCAATTGAAGAGCGACGCACTGATAGCCTCTGGTTCAGATGCGCTCTTCGATGCCATCATCACGTTGGCCACACTTGTATCGGCTGGAGTCATGCTGCTGTGGCACATCTCTCTTGACGGCATTCTCGGAGCATTGATCTCCATCGTCATCATCAAGGCCGGTATCGAGATGCTGGCCTCGCCAGTCAACGAACTGCTGGGCACAAGCATCCCGGCAGAACTCACAAGTGAAATCAAGAAAGAGGTCTCCGATTTTGAGGGTGTACATGGCGTGTTCGACCTGATACTTCACAACTACGGCCCTGATGTAAAAATAGGTTCTCTCCATGTCAATGTTTATGACACGATGTCGGCCCATGACATACATGGCTTGACTCGTAAGATTTCAACATACATGTTTGAGAAGCACGGCATCATCATGACTGTCGGGGTCTATGCCATAGCAACAGGTGAGAACAAACGGGCAGAATTGCAGTCAAAAGTGATGCAAGCACTGGCCGCCCACAAGGACATCGTACAGGTGCATGGCTTCTATTATTCTGAGAAAGACAAGATGCTCTCCGTCGATGTCGTGCCCGATATCTCTGTTCACGATGATGGTGCACTTATCAATAAGCTCACCGATGAGATTCAGCCTTTTGTGCCAGGCATGCAGGTTGTCATCGTCGTGGATCATAACTATAGCGAGTGAAAAATACGATCACCCAAAACCGTATCCAGAAATCCCATTGGAGTTACAACCTTGATAGCTGGATCATTTTGACCATGAAAAAAAGCCAGCTTGTATCACGATATGGCACAACACGACCGTAACTTTGCAGCCGTCATGTTCCGAGAGTGCTAACACAGCCCGCTCCCGGCACCTCTTGCAAATGAAGAAAAAGAGTGATGTCCGAAGAAAAACGGAATGATTATGATGATTTTTTGAAATTAATGCCTAACTTTGTGCACATGAATGAAAACACAGAGCGGCCCCTGGTGACCTGCGACAACCTGATCATCATCGACGCCGATTTCGCCGACCGAGTGGCATTCGACCTGATCGTCAACTTCGAGCGCATCATCGGCCGACCCATTCCCAATGCCGACCTGGCACGGTGGATCGACTGCCTGGCACTCGACGGAGGACTCCGCGAAGGCGACAACCATACCCAGGTGGCCATCATCCACAGCAAGGAAAAGACACGTCTGGAATATTTCAACCCAGGTGATTTCAAAAGCGAACTCAACGGCAAGGCATTCAGCGACAATCTAGGCGAGTTTGCCATCAGTGCCCTCAGCGAGGAGCAAATCATCGGCCGCGCCGACCTCTTCATCGACACCATGCAACTGGCGCTCCACGCAGAGGAGGTGAAGCGCATCATCGTCGTGCCCGACGAGGAATATTATGACGACCTGCGCGCCATCATCCGCAAAGCCGGCCAACAAGGGGACAAACGCATCACACTGATGGCCATGCAACCCATGCCGGGCGGGAACTTTTTCCAGGAAATCCTCGGCTACTCGCTGATGAACGCGCTCGGCATCAGAAGCGAGGAAATCAACCCACAATGAAAAAACGACATCAACATCAACAAAAAAGAATATGAGCAGAGTATTAATGATCGGAGCAGGTGGCGTGGCCACCGTGGCGGCATTCAAAATAGCACAGAATGCCGATGTGTTCACTGAATTCATGATTGCCAGCCGCACCAAGCGCAAGTGCGACAACATCGTGGCGGCCATCCACAAAGCAGGATACAACCTCGACATCAAGACCGCACAGGTGGATGCCGACGACGTGGAGCAGCTCAAGACGTTGTTTAACGACTACAAGCCGGAACTGGTGATCAACCTCGCCCTGCCCTATCAAGACCTCACCATCATGGAAGCATGTCTGGCTTGCGGCTGCCACTATCTCGACACCGCCAACTACGAACCCAAGGACGAGGCACACTTCGAGTATTCATGGCAATGGGCCTACAAGGAGCGGTTTGAGCAGGCCGGCCTCTGCGCCATCCTCGGCTGCGGCTTCGACCCGGGTGTGAGCAGCATCTACACAGCCTACGCCGCCAAGCATCATTTCGATGAAATCCAATACCTGGACATCGTTGACTGCAATGCCGGCGACCACCACAAGGCTTTCGCCACCAACTTCAACCCTGAGATCAACATCCGCGAGATCACCCAGAAGGGACTCTACTATAAAGACGGACAGTGGATAGAGACCGAACCGCTTGAGATACACAAACCCCTCACCTACCCCAACATCGGTCCGAGAGAGAGTTATCTGCTCCACCATGAGGAACTGGAGAGCCTGGTGAAGAACTATCCCACCATCCGGCAGGCACGCTTCTGGATGACTTTTGGCGAACAATACATCAAGCACCTCGACGTCATCCAGAACATCGGCATGAGCCGCATCGACGAGATTGTGTATGAGGCTCCCCTCGCCGATGACCCGACGAAGACCGCCAAGGTGAAAATCGTGCCGCTGCAGTTCCTCAAAGCAGTACTGCCCAATCCTCAGGAACTGGGTGAGAACTACGAGGGCGAGACCAGCATCGGCTGCCGCATCCGGGGTATCAAGGATGGCAAGGAGCGCACCTACTACGTTTACAACAACTGCTCTCACCAGGCCGCTTATCAGGAGACTGGCATGCAGGGCGTAAGCTATACCACCGGCGTGCCCGCCATGATTGGCGCCATGCTGTTGGTGAAGGGCATCTGGTGCCGTCCCGGCGTGTGGAACGTGGAGGAATTCGATCCCGATCCTTTCATGGCTCTGCTCAACGAGAAGGGCCTGCCTTGGCACGAGGTCTTCGACGGCGATCTGGAGGTGTAAGAAAGAGGTGAGAGGTGAGAAGTAAGAGGTGAGAGAATACCTTTGCTTCTCACGGTCCCTCATTCACGAAGCATTCTCAGTAGAACTTTATAAGATATTGTCGACCAAAATGCTCTTAGGTTTAAGAAATACATTAATCAACAAACAAAACAACAATCAATAACACAAGGTGA
>CAMZHP010000154.1 GCA_947306845.1 uncultured Prevotellaceae bacterium | reverse complement strand
TTTTCTCGCGCATGGGCTTCACCCTTGCCGATGGCCCCGAGGTGGAGGACGACCTTCATGTTTTCACGAAGATGAACTTTGCCGCCGACCATCCCGCCCGCGACATGCAGGACACCTTCTTTGTGGAGACCAACCCCGATGACGTAGCCAAGAACATCATCCTCAGAAGCCATACCAGTTCGGTGCAGGCTCGTGTGATGGATGCCTCACAGCCCCCCATCCGTGTGATCTGCCCAGGACGCGTCTATCGCAATGAGGCCATCACCGCCCGTGCCCACTGCTTCTTCCATCAGGTGGAGGGCTTATATATCGACAAGAACGTGTCGTTCACCGACCTGAAGCAAGTGCTGCTCACCTTCGCTCAGGAGCTGTTCGGCGCCGATACCAAGATCCGTCTGCGCCCGAGTTTCTTCCCATTCACCGAGCCGAGTGCCGAGATGGACATCTCCTGCCACATCTGCGGCGGCGAGGGCTGCGGATTCTGCAAGCACACCGGATGGGTGGAGATATTGGGCTGCGGCATGGTTGACCCCAACGTGCTTGAGCTTTGCGGCATCGACAGCAAGGTGTACAGCGGCTATGCCTTCGGTGTAGGCGTGGAGCGCATCACCAACCTGAAATACCGCGTGAGCGACCTGCGCATGTTCTCTGAGAACGACACCCGCTTCCTCCGCGAGTTTGAGGCAGCAAACTGATGGAAGATTGAAAATTGAAAATTGAAGATTAGAGATAATCATGGGGGGCAGGAAAATTATCCTGCCCCCATGTTTTTATAGAAGCTATAGAAGCTATAGAAACTATAGAGGCTATAGAGGCTATAGTAGCTATATAAACTATAGATCAATAAACGACCTTTTTGCCATTGATGATATAGATGCCTTTTGCGGGATGGGTGACGCGGCGTCCTTGGAGGTCGTAGCATGGAGCCTGGCTTCCATTATCTGAAAGCACCTCATTGATACCATTCACCTCGTCCACCAGGAAGAGACAACCCGAAGGGTTCCGGTCTTTTCTGTCACTTTCCACATAGATATAAGCGGTGTTGGCTCTCAACACATTCTCAGTAGAACTGGCAAAGCACACCTTCCCATCTTTCACATTCAGCACATAATTGTAAGGGTTGGGCTCATCCAGCACTCGTCCCAACAGGAAGCCCAGATCATTGGCAACCGGCCAGAGGATATTGCCTTCGATGGAATAGGAGTAGTTTTCATCGAGCAACTGAACCTTATTGTCTGCGGCACTCTTGCCTTTGAGTTGGATGATGACCGGGGTCATGGCAGGGATGATTTTCTCTTCCACTTTCATCCATTTCACCTGTGAGTTGGCCGGATCCATTTCGTCAGTCACATAATATGCCTGCATTCCTTCTGCCAATTGCACAGGGAAGTCTGTCACATACGAGGAATAGCAATTGCCATCGCCATCCTCCACCTCTGGTACAATCCCAAAATAGTTGGCATCATTGTCCACTGGCACGAAAGCCCACAAAGCTTTGGCATTGCCCACATCCTCATTGTTGGCGAAAGCGAACTGGACGCCATCCTCACCATTCTGCTCTGTCAGGTACATCCTGTTGCCGAATCTCATGTGTGAGATGAAACTATAAGCCATAGGGCGCAGTCCTTCCTTGCCATCAACCAGGTATTCATCGGCCTTTTCCTGCAGCGTACCCGTATAGCTTTTCATAAACGAGTTGGCCTTGGTGGTAAGATATTCATTGAAAGTGCCAGCGTTGAGCGGGAAATCAGGAGTCACCATGTAGAGGCGGTATCCGTCTCCGTTCTCCTCCATGTACAGATTGGTGTCAATATTGTTCACCCACACGAGGAACTCTTCATATGAATAATCTTCCATCATTCTTGCCACCATGCTTCCCATGGCCCCTGACATCTGCTTTTTGACCATGTCGACCATGGTGCCTCGCATGATGTAGAATTCCTCCTCGTCGATGGTTGTCAGGAGCAGTGCCCTCATCATCGGAATTGCCATGTTCACCACGTCGATGCCCTGCATCCTCAGTTGGGTGACCCTGTTGCCATCAAATTCCATATATGCCACAGTCCCGGCGCTGCCATGTGCGGTCTCCTCATCGGCATTGGGAGCGAAGCTACCTGAGGAAGTGAGGCAAGCGAAATGGCCTGTTGCCTGGTTCTTCAGTCGGTTATATCCATTCGTCTGGGCATTGACTGCAGTGACCATCATCATCGCAGCCATCAGAAACAAGTAAATCTTCTTCATTCTTTGTCAATCAATAAGTTTGCGGCTGCAAAATTACGTAATTTCTCACGAAGCACATTGGCATTATAAAAAATTAACACAAGCCTGTCACTGAGACGCAATATTGTGCATCAGTGGCAGATTTGGGAAATGCCATCAATATCCCGGATTCTGAACGAGATTGGTATTCACATCCATTGCTGCCGAGGGGATGGGGAAGACGATGGTGTGATGATCGGACTCATCGACAGCGTCTGCACCTGTATATTCACTGCGGTATCGGTCGAAACGGATCATATCGTTACGTCTCCATCCCTCCCATGCCAGTTCGATGAGTCGCTCGTCGTAGATATTGTCGAGTGTGGCAGGCCGTGGACTCCCCAAAGAACGTTCCCTCACCATTTCGAATTCTTCCTTTCCGTCCTCCCCATTTCTGATTTTTGCTTCTGCCTTCATGAGCAGTGCGTCGGCATATCGGAACAGCACGATGTCGTTGTCCATCACCTTGCCATCCTGTGCGGCATCAGGGTCTATCTCATATTTCTTCATTCTGGCACCTGCCGTCTCCATGTGGGGTTTGCCCGTCAGAACAAGTTCCACTTCAAGCGGATAATAGACAAGGGGAGCACCCTCCTTGTCGGATACGACCAAGCCATTGGAGTCAAAAATCAGCCCCGACCAATAGTTGGCTTTGAACCGTTCGTCCTCATCAGGTGTATCATATCCATTCACCTTCAGCGTGGTGAGCGTGGCCGACGTGCCATTCTCTCCGAGGAAGCCAAAAGCAGCGGCATGGCGCCAGTGATAGGAGCGGAAGATATTCTGCTGCTGGTTGAAGAAGAGCACTCTGTCCATGGGAATGGTCCAGATGTTCTCCTTGCTGTGGTCGTTGTCGAGGGAGAAGTTTTTTAGGTAGTCCTCTTCCAGTTGGTATCCCCTGTCTTTCAACATGTCACAGTAATAGATACATGCCTCCCATGCGTTCTTTTTCTTTCCTTCTATGTTGAAAACCATATCCTTTCCACTCATCCTGGGCTGATGGGTCCAGTCGTCATTGGTATAGACCTCCGCGTTGAGATAAAGTTTGGCGAGCACGAAAGCCACCACTGCCTGTGTCACCCTTCCATAGTATTCCGAATTCTCCGTGCTGTTGTGGTCGGGCACCCATGGCAGGACCTCTTCGAGTTCTTGTCTGACAAACGAGAAGACTTCCGATCGATCGGCCTGTTTCACCTCATTCATCGACACATCGGTTGAGACGACGATGGGCACACGCCCAAAGAGGTCGAGCAGGTACCAGTAATAGATGGCTCTCAGCGCCCTCGCCTCCTTGACATACAGTTCTGCCTCTACCGGGCTGAGTTTGTCCTTATGTGCGAAGATGGTCTCGATGGACTTGTTGCACATGGCGATGACCTTATACAGATAGTACCATGAGTTTTTGATGACCTCGTGATCTGGAGTCCACGAATGTTTATACAAGGCCTGCCAGATGCCACCGTCGTACCAGTCAACGCCGCGTGTGGGCAGCAATGCCTCGTCGGACCCGAAGGTCTGCAGGTCGTAAACCCCTCGGCAGGTGCCCTGCAGTCCCTGTCCGTCGCTGTTGCCTCCGATATAACTGTAGAGTGTCGAAATGGTATGCCTATAGATATTGTCCGAATTGTTGTACAATTGTTCCTCCTCAATCTGGTCTTTTGGGTGTTCGTCGAGGGAGCATGCCGTCATCATCCATGCGCCAAGCAGTGCCATGGGCAAAATGCCTATCCACCCGTGTAGTTGCCTGTTGATATGTAATCTTGTCTTTTTCATGCTGCTGTTTGCGATTAGAATTGGATGCTCATTCCCATAGAGTAAGTTCGGTAAACGGGGAAGGTATTTTTGTCATCCACACCCAGTGTGCTGTTGACGACACTGGAGTTGATCATCGGGGTAAGGCCTGAGTAGCCTGTGATGGTGCATAGGTTGTTGACCGAAGCCGACAGTCGTAAATTTTTCACGAACCTCCACTTCACGGGGATGGTCCATCCCACGGTGACATAGTCGATGTTGAGATAGTCGCCGCGTTCCAACCAATAGTCGCTGATGGTCTGGTCCTGTATGTTCATCTCCGGAGCCCCCTCCATCACGTTGTAGTTGGGCAGCGACAGCATGTTCATAAAGGTCAGTGCCGTGCCGTTGAAGATATGGTGTCCGAAGGCACCGTTGGCCTGCAAGGCGATGTCACAGTGTCGGTATCTGAACGCGAAGTTTGACCCAAGTCTCATCTTCGGCGTCGCCTGTCCGCAGATATACGATTCCTTGGTAACCTCATAGTGACGCACACCATGCTCGTCGACGGTCAGTCCTGTGCAGTGTGGCAGGTCGAAGACGCCCAGCGGCTTTCCCACCACCTGCGAAACGACATTGGAGGAGCCATGGAAGCCCGCACCGCTCACCGCAGCCAGTCCTGACGACTTCGGTGCGGTCAGCAATTGTCCGTTGTAGTACCCGTCGAGTGAGATGAGTTTGTTGTGCTCGAACGACATGTTGATGTTCATTGTGAACTCCATGTCCTTGCTACGATATGGTGTGATGCCGAATCCCACCTCCACACCGCTGTTTGACATCGAACCCAGGTTGGCGAGCATCTTGTCGAAGGCGAAAGGCGGCACAGGCACGTCATACATATAGAGCATATCAGTAACCTTAGAGTTGTAGTAGTCAACGGTAAGGGCGATGCGCTGGTTCCAGAAAGCCGCGTTCAGACCGACATTGAAGGTGTGCTTCACCTCCCATTTCAGGTCGGGATTCGCATTGCGGAGGATGGCAAGCGACGTCTTTGTCGTTCCTTTTGAACTGATGATGCCGTTGGGAGCCATCAACTGCATGGAGTTGTATGCATCGATACCTCCCAGATTGCCGCTCAGACCATATCCTACACGCAGTTTTATATAATTGGTGAAAGCCTTCCAGCCTTTCAGCGGGGTCTTTGCCTTGTCTTTTTCCCAAATGACCCACGACGTGCTCAATGAGGGGAAATAGCCCCATCGGTTGTTCTTTCCCACTTTTGACGAGCCGTCGGCACGTCCGTTGACAGAGATGGTATAGCGGTCGAGAAGTTGGTATTGGGCACTGAAGAGGAATGACTCCATTGTGGATTTGGTGAAAAAGGACCCTGTTCCCTCCCATGGGCGCTGTGCTCCGGCCGAGATATTGTCGTAGCCGAACAGGCTGGTGGAGAAATCGGTGGTCGTCACATGGAAGCCTTTTGACTTGGTCTGCTGTCGTTCTGCCAGAACCATCAGGCTGAGCGAGGAGTTTTTGAATTCAAATTTTTTATTCAGTGATATGTTGTTGAGCAGTTCTTCGGTCTTCCTATCCCCACGGTAGGCCTCATAACCATAGAAATGCGCATTGTCGACGGTGTTGTAGGAATAACTGCCGAAAAATTTCAGTTGGATGCCATATCCGAGGTTGGCCTTGGCGTTGAGGTGTCCGTTGAAATGTCCCAAGTCCTCATCATCGTCCATCCACAGCAGCCAGTTGGGATTGTTGATCCACGCTGCCTCGGGTATCTGATCGAATTCACCTTCAGCATTTCTCCCGTTGGGAATGGTGGGGTTGAAAGCCGAAGTCGAATAGAACAGTTTGCCGGGGAACGCTATCTGTGCTGCCTGCCGGATGCTTCCGAAAGTTCCTATATCGAACGTGACGCGGTCGTCGAAAGCCTTTTGCGTCATGTCGAGTTTGACGATATAGTTGCGCAAATGGTTGGTACGCACCACCGTCCAATGGTCCATGAGACCTGTGGAGATACGGTAATTGCTGCTCTCCGTTCCTCCTCCGAACGCCACGTGGTGGTTCTGCACGAATCCCTGCCGGAGGATGACATCGTTGTAATCGGTAGACCCGCCGCCATCGTAGAAACCTACGTTCATCTGGTGTGCAGCCTGACGGTAGGCATCGGCTGAAAGCATGTTGAGTCTTTTGTACACCGACTCGACACCGACATTGCCGTCATAGTAGATTTGGAACCGCCCCTCCTTTCCTTTTTTTGTGGCTACCTGGATGACACCGGCTGCGCCACGGCTTCCATACTGTGAGGTTTCCGAGGCATCTTTAAGGATGGTAAACGACTCGATGTCGGCGGGATAGATGGTGGACAATGCCGCCAGGTCGCAGGCCACATTGTCGATGATGACCAGAGGGTCGTTGCCACCGGTCAGAGAGGTGGTTCCTCTCACACGCACGGCACTCACCATGGCCTCCTGGTTGCCACCTGTCTGCACCTGCACGCCCGCTGTCTGACCGCTGAGGGCATCAATTGCAGAGGTCATAAGGCCCTTCCTCAACTGCTCCGCAGTCACTCTCTCCACAGCGCCGCCGATGCTTCGCACATCTATTCTCGTATAGCCCACCTTGAGTTGCTCTACGTCCAATGAGTCGAGAATGGACTGGGCCTGAAGACTGAAAGCCCACATGCCAGCCAGCATGACAGTCACTGCTTTCTTCTTTGACACTTTCATATCATTCAGTTACTGTTTAGGTTTTGCATACTATTACATTTTCCAGATGTGGCTTTTTGAGATCTCATAGCCGCCATCTTTCATTGACATCTTTCTGCCAACGTGGATGCATTTCTTGGTATTTTCGGCAAAATTACGGATAAACGAGAGAAACACCAAATATTTTGGCTTCGGATAAGCAATTGTAAACAATCTTCTGTTGGAAATGATAATAATCATCACCTCATAACCCGTTTTTGCGAGATGATTTCTTAATATTTCCCATTTCATCCTTATTTTTCTTAAATGTTTTTGTCAGTCATGTGGATTGTGGTAATTTCGCTGTCATGAAATGGATATCACTATTGGTGGGACTCCTTTTTAGCCTCACCCTTCCCATAGCCGCGCAAAACGACTCCACCACCACCGCCAAGGAGACCAAGAAGAAAAAAGTGCGCACCATAGAACTTTACGGCGAAGTCTATGACTCGTTCACGAAAGCGAAAATCAAGGCCTTCATCACCCTGATGCGCACCGACTCCACCACCGTCGACACCACCACCTGCATGGCATGGAGCACCTCGTCGTATTACTCCCTCAAAGTGCCCGCTGTCCAAAACGACTTCATCATCAAAGCCACCGCAGAGGGGTATGAGGACACGTATATGAACTACCAATTGCGCCACATCGCCCGCAACAACTATTTCGAACTGCCCCGTATCCTGATGAAGAAAAAGCAGGATGACATCTGGCGGGAGAACGACCTGGAAGGTGTGACCGTCACCGGCACCCGAGTGAAAATCGCCTACCGCGGCGACACCCTCGTATTCAATGCCGCCGCCTTCAACCTGCCCGAGGGGTCGATGCTCGACGGACTCATCCGACAGATGCCCGGGGCAGAACTCAAGGACAACGGCGACATCTACATCAACGGGAAGAAGGTGGACTATCTCACCCTCAACGGAAAGGACTTTTTCAAGGGGCAGAACAAGGTGATGCTCGACAACTTGCCATACTTCACGGTGCGCGACATCAAGGTCTACAACAAATCGACCAAGCAGAGCGAACTCGTGGGCCGCGACATCGAGAAGAAAGACTATGTGATGGATGTGGAACTCAAACG
>CAMZHP010000153.1 GCA_947306845.1 uncultured Prevotellaceae bacterium | reverse complement strand
ACCAGTCTTGGATGTTCTCCAGCCAGTTCTTGTAGGTGTTCTTGTATTTGGCAGGATAGAAGTTCATCTCTCCGTTCATCACCGGTGGAAGGGCGATGTCGGCGAAGTGCTTCATGCTCAGGAACCACTGCAGCGACAGACGGGGCTCAATGGCCGTGTCGGGGTTACGCTCCGAGTAGCCCACCTTGTTGGTGTAGTCTTCGATACGCTCCATCAGACCTTCAGCCTGCAGGTCTTTCACAATCTGCTTGCGGCAGTCCATGCGGTCCATGCCCACATAGATGGGCGACTGCTCCGAGATGGTGCCGTCGGCGTTGAAGATGTCAATCGTCTCCAGGTTGTGGGTCTTGCCCAACATATAGTCATTGGTGTCATGGGCAGGTGTGACCTTGAGGCATCCTGTACCGAATTCGATGTCTACATAGCGGTCTTCAATGACGGGAATAACACGGTTGACCAGTGGTACAATCACTTTCTTGCCCCTCAGCCATTGATTCTTGGGGTCTTTGGGGTTCACGCACATGGCAGTGTCTCCCATGATGGTTTCGGGACGTGTGGTGGCGACGACGGCATAATAACCTTTTGCGTCTTTGTGGATGATGTTTCCTTCTGCAACCAGTTTCTCCTCATTCTCGATAGCTGTTGTGTCAGCCAGATAGTATTTCAAATGAAAAAGATGGCTTTGCTCTTCTTTGTATACCACTTCCTCGGTGGAGAGGGCTGTCTGTGCCTTGGGATCCCAGTTCACCATTCTGAGTCCTCGGTAAATCAGTCCTTTGTTGTATAAGTCGACAAAAACCTTGATTACACTCTTGCTGCGAGTCTCATCCATGGTGAAAGCCGTACGATCCCAGTCGCAACTGGCTCCCAGCCGACGGAGTTGCTTGAGGATAATGCCTCCATGCTCATGGGTCCAGTCCCAGGCGTGCTTGAGAAACTCCTCACGTGTAAGGTCACGTTTGCGAATTCCCTCTGCGGCCAGCTTCTTCACCACTTTTGCCTCAGTGGCGATCGAGGCATGATCGGTGCCAGGCACCCAGCATGCATTCTTTCCCTCCATGCGCTTGCGGCGCACAAGGATATCCTGGATAGTGTTGTTGAGCATGTGGCCCATGTGGAGTACACCGGTCACGTTGGGTGGTGGGATGACGATGGTGTAGGGCTCACGGCTATCGGGTTTTGAACTGAACAGCTTGTGGTCGAGCCAATATTGATACCATTTTGATTCCACTTCCTGTGGGGTGTACTTGCTTGCTAATTCCATTTTTATCTGTTTTTATCTTCTTGTTTACAAAATATTGTGCAAAGTTACACCAAACTTAGTGCTTTGCAAAACAAATACCCAATTATTTTGTACTCCGGTCCGATGCTTGACAAATGTAGGTTCTGTTGCTTGTGTAAATCTGCATAGATGAAAACCTGTTTGGCAAGTACAGCGGATTCATCATAGATGTCCTGAAACCTAGATGGTCAGACTCGTAGGGCTCATTGTTCACTCCAGGACAAAGGTCTTGCTTTGTAGGTCTTCGCTGTTTGGGCCAACCATCAGGGTGAACTCTCCTGGCTCGGCGACGAGGCGCAAGTTGGCATTGTAGAATTTCAACAGTTCCTCGTCCACTTCGAAGATCACCGTTTTTTGCTCTCCGGGTTCGAGATGGATGCGTCGGAAACCTTTCAATTCCTTGATGGGGCGTGCAATGGAGGCAGCGGTGTCATGAATGTACATCTGCACGATTTCATCACCGGCACGCCGCCCGGTGTTCTTCACCGTCACACGTGCCTCGATTTTGTCACTGGAGCGGAACTTGTCACTACTGAGCGATAGCGGACCATACTCGAAGGTTGTGTATGTCAAGCCATAGCCGAAGGGGAACACAGCGCTACCATCGATGTCAGTATAGTTGGTGGAGTATTTGCTGAACCATTTGTTGGTGGGACGACCTGTCACCATATGGTTGTAATAGAACGGCTCCTGGCCGGTAGTTTGTGGGAATGAGGTGGTGAGTTTGCCGCTTGGACTGGCATCACCGAAGAGAACGTCACAGATGGCGTCGCCGCCCTCACTGCCGCCAAACCATACATTGAGAATGGCAGGGATGTTTTCCTTCTCCCATTTCATCACTACGGGACGGCCGGTGAAATAGACCACCACGATGGGCTTGCCAGTGGCTTTCAATGCCTTCAAAAGGCGTTGCTGTGTCTCGGGAAGGTTGAGGTCGGAGCGGCTCGCACTTTCTCCTGTCATCTCTTGTGACTCGCCGATGGCGGCAATGATGACATCGGCATCGGCAACCGTTTGGAGCGCCTCCTTGAGCAACTCGGCTTCGGAACGCGGGTCGCGGATATCGGTGCCGAAGACTTCCCAGTTAGCTTCTATCTGAGCGTCCTCGTGGATGTTGCTTCCCTTGGCATAGACCACCTCGGCTTGCTGACCCAAAGCACGGCGCATGCTTTCCAAAAGGGTGGAGAACTCATTCGGGTTGGTGTTGGCAGTCGGTGCCCAGTTGCCGCGCATGTTTTTGGGAGCATGGGCCATCGGGCCGACGAGGGCGATCTTGCCTTTCTTATCGAGGGGGAGCAGGTGGTTGTCATTTTTCAACAGGACGAAGCTCTCTGCCGCTATCTGGCGGGCTAGTGCCCGGGAGGCGTCGGTGTAGAGCACGTCTTTCCGTTTCTTGGCGGGCTGGCTGCAATAGCGGTAGGGGTCTTCGAAGAGGCCCAAATCCCATTTCGCTTCCAGCATACGGCGACAGGCGGTGTCTATCTGCTTCTCAGTTACCAATCCTTCTTCCAAAGACTTCTTCAGTGTTCCCACAAAACCGCGGGAGCACATGTCGAAGTCGGTGCCGGCGGATAACGCACGAGCAGAGCAAGCTTGAAGGTCGCCGCATCCCCAGGCACGCATCTCGCCAATCGAACCATAGTCGGTCACCACAAAGCCGTTGAAGTTCCATTGCTCACGCAAGAGACTGGTCAACAACCAGCGACTGGCGGTGGCGGGTTCGTAGTCTATTGTGTTGAAGGATGACATCACACTGCCCACACCTGCGTCGACAGCGGCACGGTATGGGGCGAGGTAGTCGTTGTACATCCTCACACGGCTCATGTCTGTCACATTATAGTCCAGACCTGACTCTGATGCACCGTAAAGGGCGAAATGCTTCACGCATGCCATCACCTCGTCGGGGGCGTATTGCCCTCCATGGCGCTTGTCTCCTTGGTAGCCGAGCACCATGGCTTTGGCGATTTCGCTTCCCAAAAATGGGTCTTCACCGGCACTCTCGGCGATACGGCCCCACCGGGCATCTCGACAGATGTCAACCATCGGACTGTAGACCCATGGAATACCATCTGCCGTAGCTTCGATAGCAGCTGTCCGGGCGGCCAATTGCACCTTCTCCAAGTCCCAAGTGCACGACATGGCAAGGGGGATGGGGAAGATGGTGTGATAGCCATGGATGACATCGAGGCCAAACAGTAGCGGAATGCCCAAACGTGATTTCTCCACGGCATATTGCTGCACTTCGCGGATGCGGTCCACACCCATCAGACTGAGGAAACCGCCCACCTCACCGTTGAGGATAGATTGGTCTTCAACGCCTTTCTGGCCGACACCGGTGTTCAACTGTCCTGCATCGAGAAGGTTGAGTTGGCCGATTTTCTCCTCTATGGTCATGCGCGACATCAACTCGTAGATGAATTCTTCTTTGTTTTGCGTGATTTTCTTGGGCTTCCTCGCCGACATGGCAGTCGGCAACAGGAGCGCTACGATGAATGTCAGTAATGCTTGCTTCATGTCTTTTCGGGTGATGGGTTGTTTTCAAAAAAGGGTGCATCGTCCGACGCACCCTGTATTCTTATGTCCAAAAGAATCTTATCCTAAATATTTCATCAGAATCTTCGCATTGCCGCTGTCACGCAACTTGGCGATGCTCTTCTCACGGATCTGACGCACGCGCTCGCGGGTTAGGCCCAGACGGTCGCCAATCTCCTCCAATCCTTTTTCGGGCTGGCCTATGCCGAAACATTCACGGATGATGGTGATTTCACGGTCCTTCAATACCTTATTCAGAACGGAGTCAAGTTCCAAAGCCATAGACTCATGGTCAACATAACGGTCCGTTCTGCTGTCGTCACCACTCGGCATCACGTCGAGCATGCAGTTGTCTTCACCGTCCTGGAAAGGAGCATCGATAGATACATGGTGACCGTCGGCCATCAGGCTCTGTCCGATCTTCTCCTCGTCGAGTTTTGTAGCTTCCGACAGTTCGGAAACAGAAGGATGACGCATGTTCTCCTGCTCAAACTTGTTGATCTCATGATTGATCTTATTGAGTGAACCTACTTGGTTGAGGGGGAGGCGGACGATGCGGCTTTGCTCGGCAATAGCCTGAAGGATACTTTGGCGGATCCACCAAACAGCGTAAGAGATAAATTTGAAACCACGGGTCTCGTCAAATTTCTGGGCGGCTTTGATCAGGCCGATATTGCCTTCATCAATCAAGTCTGTAAGTGTAAGTCCTTGATGCTGGTATTGCTTGGCCACTGAAACCACAAAACGAAGATTGGCTGTCACTAATTTATTCTTGGCGCGCTCACCTTCCGGACCGCCTTTTTTGATTTTTTGGGCTAATTCTATCTCCTCATCAATCGATATCAGCGGGGCACGACCTATCTCAACAAGATATTTGTCCAAAGCTTCGCTCGACCGATTGGTGATACTCTTTGAAATCTTTAATTGTCTCATCCTGTTTACCTTAAATTTCTTATTAACTACTTGAAAATCAAGTAGATAATATAATTCTCTTATAAATTCGATGCAAAATTAATAAAAATAATGATTGGTTGATGTTATCGTTATTTAAAATTAGGTTAAATAACGTTAATTGTCGCCATTGCCATTTTTCGCAATGGTAATCAAAATGATTAATTCTAAATCCTCAAATCTAAATTCTCAATCTTTAATTTACAAATCTTCCTTCGGTTCAATATACACTCCTACATGTGTCCCTTCTCCGAAACGCTCTTTCAATTGACTTTCGATACGTAAGGCGTGTTTATGGGCTTCCTTTACTGTAAGATCGCCTGGCAGTTTGATACTTATTTCAATGGCTATATGATGACCTATGCGGCGCGTAAGAATTTGGTCAACATTAACTTCGCTCCCTTCTACTCTGGCAATACCAGCAATTTCCTCTTCGATAGCATCGGGAAGACTGGCTTCAGTCAGTTCGGCTACTGCACGGAAAAAGAGATCCAATGCCATTTTTAAAATGAAAATGCTGACTATGATGGATGTGATGGGATCGAGAACACGCCACCGCTCTCCTAAAAAAAACGCACCGGCGATGCCAATAGTTGTACCGATGGATGAAAAGGAGTCCGACCTGTGATGCCAGGCGTTTGCTGCCACAGCAAATGAATGTGTCTCATGGGCAGTACGAATAGTGAACCGATAGGCCCATTCCTTGAGAATGATGCTCACGATGGCAATGATCAGCGCAAAGTAACTCGGACGCTCCAGAATGGTCCCTTGGAATGACCTGATCATGTTGCGCATCCCGTAATAGAAGACTGCAAGGCTGATGATAAAAAGGACAACTCCCAAAATGGCGGCAGATAATGTGGCTGCCTTGCCATATCCGTAATCATGGCTCTTGTCTTTGGGTTTCCCGCCTAATTTTACTGATACGAGAACTATGATGTCTGTCAGCAAATCGGACAAAGAATGTACGGCATCGGCCATGATGGCAGAGGAATGTCCCCAAATGCCAGCACAGAATTTGGAAATCAACAGCAGTATGTTGATGACGGCACCCTTCAGGGTCACATCATATATCTTTCGTTTGTTTGAAATCTCGTTCATGTGTGTATGGAGGTCGTGTTCGTGCAAAATTACGATGATATTTTCAGATGTGCAAATTTTTTTTAAAGTTGTTGCCACAAACCCGTTTTTTATTTATAATTTTGCATTCGAAACTCAAGGCATGTAACTTGTAATGAAAGCAAGGATTGTGCCCAAATTGTAAATGTCTCACAAATGAAAAAGAAAACAGGGAACAATAAAAGCAGAGGTTTGAAAAAGACTCTGCTTGTATGCATTGTAGCATTGGGTATTGGATGTGCCGCATGGTTGGCTTTCCTTCTGTTTGGCAATAATTACAAAAGCAATGCTATGCAGATGAAGGTCAACACAATTGTGGCATCCAGGCTCTCCAATATCATGCTGAATGATTTTTTGAACAACTGGGTTCGTACCGAAACAGAACAGTTGGGCACCAATGCCAAAGGAGAACTCGTATCTACTGAGGATGCCGGACAGGTGATCAAATGGAGGCAGGAGTTCTTCAAAAATAATGGAGCTGCCGATGTGCTGGAACAGCTGATGGAAAATATCAAGGACAATGCGGCTAGCCTAAAACTCACACCTGCCAGATACCGCGACACTCAGGAGAATTTCAAGTCGGCTTATGAACTAATCACCCAATTGGCGCAACTTACAAATAATCCTGGTGATTCTATCGTGGAATTGGCTAACAAGGTGGAAGAACTAAATGCTGGTCTGAACAAGGCTCTTGAACCAACTGACTTCAACTTCTGGGTATCGTATGATGATATCAGGGAAGTGGCAGATAAGTTGGCTGCCAATATCAAGGACAAGAGCTTGGCGGAGGCTATCGGAGTAGAATCCTCCCGCAAGCCTAATAGTGCTGTAAATGTACTGAAATACAAAAAAATGGGGTTTAAGGAACTGCCGAAAGGGAAAGGGGTGCTCTATCAAGTGGTCACTGAGGGGAAAGGTCCCAAGCCCAAAGATGACACCAAGGTAAAACTGCATTATGAGGGAAAATTGATAGATGGTACTGTGTTTGACAGCAGTTACAAGCGCGGAGAGCCAGTCACGATGCGTCCTAGCCAGACGGTTCCCGGTTTTTGGCACTCACTCACCAATATGCCGGTAGGTTCGAAATGGGATATTTATATCCCTTATTCTCAAGCTTACGGCGACCGTGCTGCTGGAGCCGTCAAGCCTTATTCCGACCTTTTCTTTACCATTGAGGTACTGGGAATAGAAGAATAATTGTGCTCAGTTGAAGATGATTCCTATAATTTACAATATTACATAAAGATGAATGCAAAACTCGCTAAGGGCCACATGGCCATATTATTGGCGAATGTAATTTTCGGATTAGGCGTACCCGTCACAAAAGCATTGCTGAACGACTGGGTGACACCGATGGGATACATGGCCTCACGTTGCGTTGGAGCGACCATATTGTTTTGGGTTGTAGCATGTTTCATGCCCAAAGAACATGTGGAGCGGCGCGACCTCATCACGATCATGCTTGGTGGACTCCTAGGTTTCTTCATCTCACAAACACTGACTGCAGAAGCGCTCAAATATACTACACCCGTATATTTCTCACTTGTCGCAGCATTGACCCCCGTCGCAGTCATGATTCTGGCGGCATTGTTCATCAAAGAGAAAATCACAGGGGTCAAAACGCTGGGTGTCATACTTGGTATCAGTGGCGCCTTGCTCATGCTCTTCATGTCGTGGTCAGGAGGAACGGGCTCCAACGACTTGCTGGGAATCTCTCTAGCTGTGCTCAGCGTACTCACATGGGCGGTTTATCTCATTATTACAAGAAAGGTTTCTGAGAAATACAGCTCTGTCACACAGATGAAATATGTGTTTCTCGTTTCCACTATCGTCACCGTTCCTATCGCACTGATTACAGAACCCGTTCAGCCTCTCTATTCTGCCGCATGGCAGTGGAGTGGGGTGGCAGAGATGGCGTTCATCGTGCTCTTCGCAACAGGATTAGGCTATTTCCTCATTCCTTATGCCATGAAGTTC
>CAMZHP010000152.1 GCA_947306845.1 uncultured Prevotellaceae bacterium | reverse complement strand
TAAGCCGTCACGCACAGGAACAGCAATAAAAAAGTCTTTCTCATAGGATGATTAATTATTAGTTACAATGTTGTCAATACAAAACAGTAGCTTCATATACCGCCTCATTGCCGATGCGGTCGCGTGCCAACAGCCTCAGCTGTCTTTCCTGTCCATTGGGAACGACAGGTGTATTGCGCAGGTCACATACAATACGTGAAGATTTCTTAATGTGGTCGAAAAGCACGAACTCATCGTCAAGATACCCTTCGAATCCCCTGATACCCGATTCTTTGTCCTTGAGATCGAAGAGCAGCAAAGGCTCGTCAGACCATGTCCTTTGGTTAAGCGGAATAATGGTTGGCGGTGTATCGTCGAGAGCGACGGAGAATGCATCGCCGATGTCGTCAATCTCTCCCTTCATCCATCCGTCATGATATGTCCCACCCACAAAGACGGTCTTATCCTGCTCTGGATCAAGTTCGTTGCGACGGTCTCTTTTCCTCGCTGCGATATATAGTTTTTCGGTATCGTCCACCGTTTCCTTGACCTGTATGCTCAGAGATGCTTTCTCGTAAAGTGGGATTGATTTCCTAGCCAAAAGAAACTCATCGGAACAGCTTTTACGCATTCGTCTTGCCGATGGCGACACCTTGGCATCATTGAGCAAGGCTCCTTTGGGGAGATGCAGTTCCATTCCCTCCGTCTTGCATTCATTCTCCTCCTCCATCCTGAGTTGCAATGAATCGTCCACTTCCACCGGTCGGATGGTGTCGGGCCTTGCCATGACGACAAACGAATAGCGTGACCGATTTCCAAAATAGTCACTGAGCACGTAGGTCAGCAGGTAGTCTCGTTCCTGGCAAAAGTCCACCACCCCATTGTTCTTATCAGCTTTGAGGAAAGAAAGTTTGTTGCCAGGCAAGATAAACGAGCGCAGAAACCATTGCTGGTTTTTGGCAAAATAGTCATAGTCTCCCCAAATATTGACCATTTTGTTTTCGTTGACCGATATGTTGTCCACATCGCTGGAGAATACCTCATTGCCATCAACGAGCAATGTGGTTCGGCGCACACCATACCGATTATACGAACCTTGCATGAAGTCCTCAGCATAGAGACCGAATCCCACCTTACCCCATGCTGTCAGGGAATCGACAATCAAACTATCAGTGAAATCAAACCTCTGTTGTTCGCTTTTCCCACAGAAAACGCCCAAGCCCTCCAATGGATAGGCCATAAAAGCATGGGCTTTGGGGGCTACACTGTCACACACCAAGTCGGGAAGGAAATCCAGTGGGTCGAGCATGTTCCAAGTCGATGTCTCATGTATTTCGAGATGCAAGTGAGGTCCCATGCTCGCGCCCGTATCCCCGCTTAGAGCCACCAGCTGTCCCTGCGAAACCGGGCAATCTGTAGCTTCCAGTGCAATATCCACATCAGTTTCATGATGACTGTACTGCCATTTCCTCACCTGAGCCTCAATGATAGGTGCAAAGCGCTGCAAGTGGGCATAGACACTAGTGTATCCCTCTGGATGACGGATGTAAACGGCATTGCCCATGCCCCCCACGTTGACGGTCACACGAGATACATATCCGTCTCCGATGGAATAGACAGCCTTTCCCTCCTCCTGCAAGGTCTTGATATCCAGCCCGCCATGAAAATGATTGGGTCTTGGTTCCCCAAAATTGCCCGCCAGTGAGACATCGAAATGCACTGGCGACAAATAGGTGACAGCAGCGAGGATGAGGTGTGCGAAGAACATGTGGTGTTGTTTTTATTAGTTGGGAGTCATTGACATAGGCGTATTGGGCGAGGCAGAAGACCTTTGCGTATTCTGCCCACTCCCTTCACCTCCATTCACTTCAGGGCGCATGGATATCGACGGCCTGGCAGAAGGAGGCGTGACGCCTGTCCGTCCGTTTTCCTGTGAATCTTCCTCTCCCTCCTCCTTGGGTGGTGAGGTATGCATTCTCAACAGTCGCATATTGCTGACAGACATCAGTTTGAGCGTTTGTGAGGGAGAATTGCCACTATTGCCTTTGCCAAGATGGATGAAGCCCCATACATGCTTGATGCCGATACGGTCGTTATCCGACACTTGAAGGTTGTACTGGTTGTCCGAAGTGATATGGTTGAGCACCGTGGACGTACTGTCATTGGTGAAAGTGACCGCCAGCATGGCGACACCGTCCTTAATGCCTTCCTGGAAAATGAACTGATTGTCGAAACTCAGAATCATCTTATCGCCCTTGTGGTATGCGGTATCAGCCCTGACGTCAAAGGACACCGTATTGTAAGGAGCCTGTGGTATAAGCACCAAGGAACGCTCGTTGCGCCACACTGTTGCCGTGTCACCTTGGGCTGTGACATTTCCAAACTGACTGAGTTCGTTGGCAGTCGCGCCGAGGGCAATGGCATCATTGTTCAGCCTCTTTGCCAGATTGGCATAGATATCATGCAGTTTGTCCGCATGCCGATAGTAATATACCAAAGAGGAGTCCAACTCAGCCTGAGTGATGCCATGTTTCCTTAATGCCGCCTCGCGATAGACCTGCCGTCGGTACGCCAAATCCGTATAATTGGCGTCAGCATAAGCCATTCCGTCTGCCACATGATAGTCATAGAGAATATCCTCCAACTCCCCAGGCTGCAGGAATTCTCTTGGAATTCCTGGTTTGCATCCCCAAAAAGCCAATGCTATCGTCAGGACGCCACAAATGGAAATATATCGGAGGATTCTTGCCATAGGCTTATACTTGTTGTTCTGTTACCTTATGATCCATCATGTCGTTATTTTGCTCCATTTCCTCGTTTTCCTCTTTTTCTTCGTTTTTCTCCTCAGGAGCAGATGATCCGCCCAATTCACGTCTGAAGAACAAGAGCAATGCCACGACGCTCACGCTGATGCATGCGTCAGCGAAGTTGAAGATGGGACTGAAGAAGATGAAATGGTCGCCACCCCAGATTGGCAACCAGTCAGGCAAATAGGTGTCGATGATGGGGAAATAGAACATATCGACCACCTTGCCATAGAAAACCGGTGCATATCCATCGCCCCATGGCACAAAATGTGCCAAGGTATCGTTGGTGGACGCAGTGAAGACCTGTCCGTAGCACAGGCAGTCGATGATGTTTCCCCCTGCCCCTGCCAAGAGCATGGAGAGGCAGACGACATATCCCCATCGTGCGCCTTTCCGCACCTGACGGAACAAATAGACTCCGATGACGATGACCGCCAGGATGCGGAAAAGTGTGAGTACCAACTTGTTGATGAACGTCATGCCGTAGGCCATTCCCTCATTCTCAATGAAGTAGATGTAGAACCAATCCGTGACCCGGTTTGACTCATGAAGGAACATTCCTGTCTTGACCTCAATCTTGATGATCTGGTCGATGACGAGAATCAGCAGCACGATGAGGCACGCGACGCATCCTTTAGAGAATAGCTTGGATATCATCCGTTCTTATTTCTGGCATTTTTGGATGCTACGCTCAGCGTGGCATGAGGCACGATACGCAGTCTCTCCTTGGGTATCAGCTCACCCGTTATGCGGTCGATGCCATAGGTTTTGTTTTCGATACGCACCAATGCGGCCTCCAGTCCGAGAATGAACTTCTGCTGCCTTCCAGCTAGCTGCACTAGTTGCTCCTTGCTTTGAGTGGCACTGCCCTCCTCCAACACCTTGTAGGTGGGTGAGGTGTCGTCCACATCATTGCCATCTGCATTCATCAATTGGCGCATCATCATGTTGTAGTCACGACGTGCCAATTCGAGTTTCTCAGTGATAATAGCGCGGAACTCCTCAAGTTCCTCATCGCTGTAACGTGTTTTCTCTGCCATATTCTAGGTAGGGTTTAAATGGTTAGGTTATAGGGTTATTTCTTGTTAACCTTGATATTGAGTGTAAAGTCATCGAAGTTGATGGCTGGTCCGTCGTTCTCTGCGAACACGATATTATCGGCCAGCACTTGTGAGCGCACATTGTCGCCAAAATCAGCCATTGCATCCTCCATCTCTTTTTGTGGTGTGACGATGACATCAATGCGGTCGGTGATTTCCAGGCCATTGTCCTTGCGCAGGTTCTGCACACGGTTGATGAGCTCACGCGCCATACCTTCCCTGATGAGCTGCTCGGTGAGTTCCACCTCAAGAGCCACAGTGATGTTGCCTTCATTGGCTACCAGCCATCCCGGGATATCCTCGCTGATGATTTCCACATCTGCAGCCTCAACAGAGACAGGCTGTCCCTCCACCATGATGCTGAGCACTTTGTCTTTCTCCAGCTGAGCAATCTCGGGCTGCGAGAGTTGAGCCATGGCATTGGCAACTCCCTTCATGAGTTTGCCATATTTCTTACCCATCACGCGGAAATTGCACTTCACCTTTTTGACCAGGAGTCCCTCACCTTCTGCAAATCTGAGTTCCTTGACATTTACCTCATTGAGGATGATGCCCGAGACAGCCTCGATACGGGCACGCTGTACCTCATCAGTGGCAGGAATCATGATACACTGAAGCGGTTGACGTACCTTGATATCCGCCTTGCGGCGCAGAGCCAGCACCATGGAGGTTACTTTCTGTGCCAGGTTGCCCATCCGCTCTTCCAGTTCTGTATCAATGAGGCTTTCATCAGCCACGGGGAAACGGGTGAGGTGGACACTGTCGGCCTCAGCTTGTCCCACAGGCTTTGTAAGATCAAGGTACAGTCTGTCGGCATAGAACGGAGAGAAAGGTGCTAGCAATTTGGCCACGGTGACCAGGCAGGTATATAGTGTCTGGTAAGCACTGAGTTTGTCGGCACTCATATCCTTGCCCCAGAAACGCTTTCTGTTGAGCCTCACATACCAATTGGACAGGTGGCTGTCGATGAACTCATCAATCAGTCGTCCGGCCTTGGTCGGCTCGTAATCGGCCAGGCTCTCATCTACGCCTTTGATGAGCGTGTTGAGCTGTGAGATGATCCATCTGTCGATTTCCGGACGCTCAGCCACGGGGACTTGCGGTTGAGAACAGTCAAAGCCGTCAACGTTGGCATAAAGAGCGAAGAACGAATAGGTGTTGTAGAGTGTGCCGAAGAGTTTGCGACGTAGTTCCTCCACTCCAGCAGTGTCGAATTTCAGGTTGTCCCAAGGCTGCGAGTTGGTCATCATATAGAAACGCAGCGCATCAGCGCCATACTTGGCAATCGTTTCAAATGGGTCAACCGCGTTGCCCAGGCGCTTGCTCATTTTGTTTCCTTTGGCGTCGAGCACGAGACCCGTTGAGATGACATTGCTGAATGCCACGCTGTCGAAGACCATCGTACCGATGGCATGGAGGGTAAAGAACCATCCGCGTGTCTGGTCAACTCCCTCGCTGATGAAGTCGGCAGGGAAAGCTTTTCCCTTGTCCACCAAGTCAGCATTCTCAAACGGATAATGGATTTGGGCGTAAGGCATTGAACCAGAGTCAAACCACACATCGATGAGGTCAGCCTCACGTTTCATGGGATGTCCCTTAGAAGACACCAACAGGATTTCATCGACATAAGGTCTGTGCATGTCGATTCTGTCATAATTCTCCTGAGAATAGTCACCAGGAATGAATCCTTTGTCCTTCAATGGGTTGGACGGCATCACACCAGCGCTGACAGCCTTCTCTATCTCGTCATAGAGTTGTTGCAGCGACCCGATGCAGATAGCCTCTCCATCCTCCTCGTTCACCCAGATAGGCAAGGGTGTGCCCCAGAAGCGGCTGCGGCTGAGGTTCCAGTCATTTAGGTTCTCCAACCAGTTGCCAAACCTGCCGGTACCTGTCGATTCAGGTTTCCAGTTGATCTTGAGATTCAGTTCCGACATGCGTTCCTTGCTGGCAGTGCTGCGGATGAACCAGCTGTCGAGGGGATAATAAAGCACAGGTTTGTCAGTACGCCAGCAGTGAGGATAGTTGTGCTCATGCTTTTCTATCTTGAACACCTTGTTCTCGGCCTTCAGGTCCATGCAGATGGTGATGTCAAGCGTCTCGTCCTTCTCGGAGAGCGACTCATCATAGGCATTCTTGACATAACGGCCAGCATAACGGCTCCACAACGGGAGGTTGATATACTGTGCTACAAACTCTTGGTCGAGGTCATCGACAGCAAAATATTTACCCTCGAAATCCACCACTGGACGCTGGTGTCCCTTCTTGTCAACCATCACGATGGGCGGAACCCCTGCTTTTTTGGCCACATTGGCATCGTCGGCACCGAAATTGGGCGCAATATGCACAATACCCGTTCCATCCTCAGTGGTGACATAGCTGCCAGGGATGACCCTGAATGCACCATCGGTAAGCGGTTTGACCATGGGCAACAGCTGCTCATACTCCATTCCCTCAAGGTCCGTTCCCATATAATGTGCCACAATGGTCCAAGGGATCACCTTGTCGCCTTTTTGGTAGGCATTGAGGTCTGCGTCGCGTCCTTTCTCATTGAAATATGCCGACAATCTGGCCTCAGCCAAAACGACCGTGACAGGTTCTCCGGTATAGGGATTGTATGTTCTCACAGCCACATATTCTATTTTCGGCCCCACGCAGAGAGCAGAGTTGGCAGCCAAGGTCCATGGTGTGGTGGTCCATGCCAAGAAATAGGCCTTGCCCCACCCTTCCATCTCTGGTTTGGGTGTGGTAATGGCAAACTGCGCCGTGCATGTTGTATCCTTCACGATGCGATAGCATCCAGGTTGGTTGAGCTCATGGCTTGAGAGTCCTGTTCCTGCCGCTGGAGAATAGGGCTGGATGGTATATCCCTTATACAGCAAATCTTTGTCATACAACTGTTTGAGCAGCCACCATAAGGTCTCAATATATTTGTTGTCGTATGTAATGTATGGATGATCGAGGTCCACCCAATAACCGATTTTTTCGGTCAGTTCATCCCACTCATGGGTGAACATCATCACATTTTCGCGGCATTTGCGGTTATAATCCTCCACAGAAATATATCTCGGGCTTTCTGGGTTGTCGATATCTGCCTTGGTGATGCCCAATTCCTTCTCCACGCCCAGTTCTACAGGGAGTCCATGAGTGTCCCATCCAGCCTTTCGCTTTACCTGGAATCCCTTCATGGTCTTGTATCGGTTGAACGTGTCCTTAATGGTGCGAGCCAGGACATGGTGTATTCCGGGATGTCCGTTGGCAGACGGTGGTCCTTCATAGAAAACGAACTCCGGGCATCCCTCACGCTCTTCTACCGATCGGCGGAAGACATCTCCATTTTTCCACTGTTCCAGCACCTGATTGTTGATCTCTGTGAGATTAAGGCGCTCATACACGGCAAATTTCTTGGTCATAATGATTTTGCTGTTTTTGGTCATTTTGCACCCATTTTGTTGGGTCTTTTTATTTTAAGGTGCAAAGTTACGGAAAAAGGATGCAACCGCAAAATGATTATGGAAGATTAACGCATTTTGGCCAAAAATATGGCAAATGCAACTGTTTCTGGGATTATAAAATTTTGTCTATGTCCACAGAAAGGCCTATACTGAAGGAAATACCTGTAGTCAGCGGCGAACAATAATGATATGACTTCGGTTTGTAATTAAAGATATTGTCGATGGCTGTGTTGAGGTTGATGCCCTTCCAGATATGGTGCTGAAGCATCAGTTTCCAGATGGTGTACCCCTGGTCCACGTTGGTGTGCCCTGATTGTGGCTTACCTTGGCTGCGACCTGAGATGGCCGCATCAAGAGCATAGTAGCGAGAGAAACGATGGTCGTAGCCTACCCGCCATGTAAAAGAATGTGAACGAGGTTGGGAAAACTGTGAGTAGATGACATTGCCAGTTTCATGCATCCATGAGTAGTTCAACCTGAATGACACTCCACAATCCCAGATATGCCCTAAGCTCATATCGACGCCCCACACCTTGATGCCTTCTTCATTC
>CAMZHP010000151.1 GCA_947306845.1 uncultured Prevotellaceae bacterium | reverse complement strand
TAGGTGGCATCGAGCACAGAGTCACGTACCAACCGGATGCCGCCGTCCTCGCCTGGAAGCCCGTCTATGCCGCAGAAAAGAGTCTTGGCGGAAAGCAGTCCCTTTTCTTCCAAAGCCTTTCTGACTCCCACAGCCATCCTATCATTCTGCCCAAAGACAAAATCCACTTGCGACAAGTCGCCCTTGTAGTTTTTTACAGCCTGATAGGCGCTTTGCTCCGTCCAGTCGCCCTGCAGGGTGGCGATTTTCTCCATATTGGGATGATCTTTCAGTGCCTCCTCAAATCCATTATGTCGCTCTATCGCTGGTGAAGAACCTTTCAGTCCCATCACCTCCAGCACACGTCCTTTTCCCTGGAGCCTCGAAGCAATATAATCACCCATGACACGCCCCATCTCATAATTGTCCGCTCCCATATAGGCCGTGTACTTTTGCGAATTCGTCTTACGCTCAAATACGATCACCGGGATACCCTTGTCGTAAGCCCTGTCGATGGCCGGAGAGATGGTAGCCACCTGGTTGGGAGCCACAATCAGTAAGTCGATGCCTGTAGCCACGAGACTGTCGATCTGCTGCACCTGCCGCTCATCACTGTCATAGGCAGCAGCAAAGCACAGTTTCACATTGCGATGGAAATAGGCCCCCATGCGCAGTTCTGAGTTCTGTTTCTCACGCCAAATATCATCAGAGCACTGCGAAATGCCTATTTTATACTGCTTTCCGCCAGTGGAGCAAGCAGTCAGGATGGATATGAATAGGATAATAAGAAAATAATTTATCTTCATTTCTTCCAAATTTTAGGCAAAGTTAATGCAAATTTTTCTTTTTTCCTTGTGTCAAAGCATGAATTTGATTAATTTTGCACGCCCAAACCTAAAAGTTGAAAGATCAAGTGATATGAAGGGCATCGAATGGAAAAGAATTTGGATGTCACGGATACTGTTGGCAGTATTCGTGCCCATGCTGATGCTCTCCGTATTCCATATTCACACCGAAGGGTTGGCCGACGACATCGGATGCAATGAGTGCATGCACCATGTGCGTCACAGCCACCTATCTTCTGCCGACTTATGCTCTCTGCAATGTGTGCTTTGTCAGTTTCAGACACTGCCGTTCATCGTAGCGGGCCTTACCGTCATCTGCATCCCTTTAGCGGCACAAGGTCATATTACCTCAAGTGTCTGCCATGGAGTCATTGCCCGCACGGCAGAAGTCATTTCTCTTCGCGCTCCCCCTATTTGCTGATTTAATTAATATTATCTTGATTAATGCACATCGAAGGAAGTCTCCCATGTGCACCACCTTTCTATTATTAATCATCATCAACCATCAGCAAAATGAGAAAAACATTCATCATTCTGCTGCTCACATGCGTCAGTCTGTGTGTGAGCGCAGAGCACGTCATACCCATCACCACACTCAGCGGCAGGGTGACAGATGCCGTTGACGGTGAACCACTTATTGGTGTCACCATTCAAATCACCGAACTCAGTCTGGCCACCATGACGGACGTAGACGGGCGTTATGTATTTGAAAACCTGCCCCAAAAGAACGTCACCGTCCAAGTAAGTTACATCGGGCACCAGACTATTATAAAAAAGGTGAATCTCGCCGAGAGCACCCGTCTTGACTTCGTGATGCGGGAGAGCAATGCCATGATCAACGAGGTGGTTGTCACCGGCATCGCCGGCAACACCTTGCTCAAAGAGTCACCGGCACCCGTTTCCATCGTCACCCTGCGCGACCTCCAGACCACCTCATCCACCAACATCATCGATGCCATTGCCCGCAAGCCGGGCATGGCGCAGATCACCACAGGCAGCGGCATCTCCAAACCCGTGATCCGCGGCCTGGGCTACAACCGCCTCGTGACTGTCAACGACGGCATCCGTCAGGAGGGACAGCAATGGGGCGATGAGCACGGCATTGAGATTGACCCTCAGAGCGTGCGGAGCATCGAAATCCTGAAAGGTCCCGCCTCACTGATGTACGGCTCCGATGCCATGGCCGGAGTGGTCATTTTTCACGGAAGTCCCATCGTGCCCAACGGAAAGGTGCAAGGCAACGCCAATATGGAGTACCAGACCAACAACGGACTGGTGGGCTACTCCCTCAACATAGGCGGCAACCATCACGGATTCGTATGGAATGCTCGCTACTCTGGCAAACTCACCCATGCCTACAAAAACAAATACGACGGCCGAGTGCTGGGATCGCAGTTCCGTGAGAACGCCGCCAACGGCATGCTGGGCATCAACAAGCGATGGGGATTCAGTCACCTCAACCTGAGTTACTACCACCTCACCCCCGGCATGACCGAAGGAGAGCGAGATGAGGACACAGGAGAGTTTATCATGCCTGTCTGCATCAACGGAGAGGCATCCGAGCGCATCGCCACCCATCACGACCTCACTACCTACGGCCATGGTTTTCCATATCAGCAGATTCACCATTACAAGGCCGTGCTCGACCAATCAGTCTACATCGGAGAAGGAACATTGAAGGTATTGCTCGGTTACCAGCAAAACCGCCGACAGGAATTTGAGGAGGTAGAGACGCCCGACGAGAGAGGTCTCGACTTCCTGCTCCATACAGTCAACTACGATACGCGCTATGCCTGGGAGAACCATGCGGGATGGAAATTCAACACCGGCATTGCCGGAATGTACCAGAGGTCGCTCAACAAAGGAGAGGAATTTCTCATCCCTGCCTACATGCTGTTTGATATTGGCGCCTATGCCACGACAGGCTACAATGTAGGGAAATGGATGCTCAGCGGAGGACTGCGGATGGACCATCGCCACCTCCATTCTTATGCCGAGGAAGACCGCTTTGAGAAATTCTCGCGCTCTTTCAATGCAATGACAGGCAGTCTCGGGGCCGTCTATGAACTGCGTGATGACATGCGGCTGAAGATCAATCTGGCACGCGGCTTCCGTGCTCCCAACCTCAGCGAATTAGGGTCGAACGGAGAGCATGAGGGCACTTTCCGCTATGAGGTCGGCAACAAGGACCTGAATCCTGAATACAGTTGGCAGGGAGATATCGGATGGGACTACACCTCCGCCGTGGTATCAAGCCAGATATCGCTCTTCGCCAACCTGATCGACAATTATGTCTTTGCCCACCGGTTGCCAGGCGTGGAGACCGACGGTCTTCCCACCTACCAGTTCACACAGGGCAACGCCCGGCTGTGGGGAGCAGAGATGAGCCTCGATATCCACCCCATCGAGCCCCTGCATTTCGAAAACAGCTTTTCCTTTGTCAACGCGGTGCAGTTGCATCAGGGTGCCGACCGCAAATACCTGCCGTTCACCCCTGCCCCACGCTTTGTTTCCGAACTGAGTTACGACCTCATCCGCGACGGGCGCGTGCTCAACAACACTTATGTCAAACTGGGAATAGAGTGCAACCTCAAACAGAGCCATTTCTATGCCGCCGATGACACGGAGACGGCCACGCCATCATATACGCTGCTCAGTCTCTCTGCCGGTAGCGACATCCGTTACCACAACCGCACGGCATGCACCATCAGCATCATTGGCGACAACCTGACCGACCGAGCCTACCAAAACCACCTGAGCCGTCTGAAATATGCCGGGTTCAATACCGTCACGGGCCGCAGGGGCATCTACAACATGGGACGAAGCGTCACCGTGAAGGTCAGTGTGCCTTTCTGAATTGACAGAATATAAACATATCATTGTTCCTTTGCTTATTGAAATTGCAAAAAAAAACATATCTTTGCACCATCATTAAGACAAAAGACATGTAGTCATGCAACAATTTAACAAAGGATTTCTCTTTTTTATCTGCCTGGTGTCGGCGATGGGCGGTCTGCTCTTCGGCTACGACTGGGTGGTGATTGGTGGCGCTAAACCTTTTTATGAACTCTATTTCGGCATCACAGACTCGCCCCTGATGCAGGGTGTGGCGATGACCACCGCCCTCGTGGGCTGTCTCATTGGAGCCATGGTGGCAGGTGCCGCCGCAGACAAGTACGGGCGCAAGCCATTGCTCATGCTGTCGGCCATTCTGTTCACCGTATCGGCCATCGCCACGGGATTGTTCAACGACTTCACCTTATTTAACTTAGCACGCTTCGTGGGAGGTGTGGGCATCGGCGTGGCATCGGCACTGGCACCGATGTACATCGCCGAGGTGAGTCCGACTGAGATTCGCGGCCGCATGGTGAGTCTCAACCAGATGACCATCGTGCTGGGCATCCTGTCCGCCCAGATAGTCAACATGCTGCTTGCCCGCGACACAGCCGATGCTACCAACATGGCATGGAACCAGGAATGGGGCTGGCGCTGGATGTTCTGGGCCGAGACATTCCCTGCCGCACTGTTCCTGTTCCTGAGCTTCTTTATCCCAGAAAGTCCCGTATTTCTGAAACTCAAAGCTGTGAAAGAAGCACAACCCGCCAAGAAGGAGGCCGGACTCCGCGAACTCTTCCAGCACAAGTACAGCAAGGTGCTCATTCTGGGAATCGTCATTGCCGTCTTCCAACAATGGTGCGGAACGAATGTCATCTTCAACTACGCGCAAGAAATTTTTGTGGGAGCAGGCTTCAATGTCGACGGGATGTTCATCAACATCGTCATCACGGGCATTGCCAACGTGCTGTTCACCTTTGTGGCCCTCTACACCATCGAGAAATGGGGGCGCCGCACCCTGATCCTGATTGGTGCCGGTGGATTGGGACTCATCTACCTGATACTCGGCACCTGTTACTTCATGGGGGTGACCGGATTTATGATGGTGGCGCTGGTGGTGGCAGCCATCTCCGTCTATGCCATGACCCTTGCCCCTGTCACTTGGACGCTTCTGGCAGAGATATTCCCCCACCGCGTCAGGGGCATCGCCATGGCGACCTGCACCTTTGCCCTGTGGGTGGGCTGCTGCACGCTGACATTCTCATTCCCCTCGATGAACGCCGCCCTTGGCAGCAGCGGTTCTTTCTGGATTTACAGTGCCATCTGCTTCTGCGCTTTCATCTTCCTGCTGCGCAACTGTCCTGAGACCAAGGGAAAGAGCCTGGAGCAACTGGAACAGGAACTGGTGAATCTGAGTGAAGAGTGAAGAGTGAAGAATGAAGAGTGAAGAATGGCTTCTCTGTATGTTGCGTTTTCGACGCAACCCAAACAAAAAGGACTATTGTCTAAACTCCCGAACTAAAAATACATACATAATGAAAGAGACGGCAAAAGCTTGGAGAGAACTAGTGACGATTCCGACCTACGAGGTGGGAAAGCCAGAAAAGAACCCCATATTCTTGGAGAAACGAGTCTATCAAGGTTCGAGCGGAGTGGTGTATCCCTACCCTGTCATAGAAACCATTGCAGACGAGAAGACCGACAAGGAGTATCTGGCCATCTGGATGGAAAATGAGTACATCAAGGTGATGGTGCTGCCCGAGTTGGGCGGACGTGTGCAGATGGCATACGACAAGATTGCCAAGCGCCACTTCGTCTATTACAACCATGTCGTCAAACCGGCACTGGTAGGTCTGACTGGTCCGTGGATTTCCGGCGGCATCGAGTTCAACTGGCCTCAACACCACCGTCCCTCCACCTTCATGCCCGTCGACACCGCCATTGAAGCCAACGATGACGGTTCGGTGACGGTATGGGTGAGCGAGATGGAAAAAATGTTCCATCAGAAAGGTTCTGCCGGTTTCACGCTCCGTCCTGGTTGTGCGTATTTGGAAATAAAAGGACGCCTCTATAACCGCACCGACCTGCCGCAGACATTCCTGTGGTGGGCCAACCCTGCCGTGGAAGTCAACGACGCCTACCAAAGTGTGTTCCCACCCGACATCAATGCTGTTTTCGACCACGGGAAGCGTGCCGTATCATCGTTTCCCATCGCCACAGGCACCTATTACAAAATGGACTACTCAGCCGGTGTGGACATCTCCAACTACCGCAACATCCCAGTTCCCACTTCCTATATGGGCGTCAACAGCCGCTTCAACTTTGAGGGAGGTTATGAGAACGACACCCAAGCCGGCATGCTCCATGTGGCCAGTCATCATTTCTCGCCCGGCAAAAAGCAGTGGACCTGGGGCAATGGTGACTTCGGACGAGCCTGGGACCGCAATCTGACCGACGAGGCATCGCCAGAGGAGATGAAACGATGGAGCCTCAACCGCCAGGGATTCCGTCCTTATATCGAACTGATGGCCGGCGTCTATACGGAAAACCAGCCCGATTTCTCATGGCTCATGCCTTACGAGGAAAAGCAGTTTGTGCAGTATTTCATGCCCTACCGCGAGATTGGCATCGTGAAGGAAGCGTCAAAGGACTTGGTCTTCAACATCAACGAGGCTGGCGACGGAAAGGTTGGCTTCAAGGTCTTTGCCACCAGCAAACAAGAAGTTTGCCTCATCCTCAAAAATGACAACGGCGAGGTGTATTATCAGCAGGAGCATATTCTGTCGCCGGAAGAAGTGCTTTCCGAGACGGTTGATGTCAACGGAGCCAAGTGGGGAGAACTCACTTTTGAAATCCGCAAGACCTTCGTTTATGGACAGCGCACCGTGCTCTGTTGGCATGCCGAAGCTGATGAGATCCGTCCCATCCCCGACAGTGCCGAGGCCGCACTCCTGCCCGAACAAGTGAAGACCAATGAGCAACTCTATCTCACCGGTCTGCACCTGGAGCAATACCGCCATGCCACATGGAGTCCCACCGACTATTACGAAGAGGCTCTGCGCCGTGACCCGAACGATATCCGATGCCTCAACGCTCTGGGCCTGTGGTATATCCGCAAGGGCCGCTTTGCCAAGGCAGAGGAATTGCTGCGCAAGGCCGTGCGGCTCATCACCAAGCGCAATCCCAATCCCTATGACGGCGAGCCCATCTACAACCTCGCTCTCGCCCTGAAATATCAGGGAAAAATGGAAGAGGCTTACGAACTATTCTGGAAATCCACATGGAATAAGGCATGGGCTGATGCCGGCTATTTCGAGGCCGCCAAGATCAGCGTAGCGCAAGGCCGGTTTGAGGATGCGCTCGACGAACTGGACCGTTGCCTCGTCTTCAATGCCCACAACCAAAAGGCCCTGGCATTGAAGGCCACCGTTCTCCGCAAGACGGGGCGTTCGGACGAGATGCTCGCCACCTGCAAAGAAGCACTCTCCATCGACCTTTTCAACTATGGTTGTCTCTTCGAACAACACCTGCTCACAGGCAACAGTCAGATGCTCGATGAGATGTTGGATATGATGCACGGGACGCCTAACAACTATGATGAGGTGGCTCTCGACTACTGTGCCGCAGGCTGCTACGAAGAAGCCATAACCCTCTGGCAACATGCCATCGAACGGCAGGCCGCCACACCCATGACCTATTATTATATCGGTTGGTGCCTGATACGCCAAGGAGATGCAGTAGAAGCCAACGCATGGTTTGAGAAAGCAGAAAAGCAATCTCCCGACTACTGCTTCCCCAACCGCCTGGAAGACGTGCAAGTGCTTGGCATGGCTATTGTGATGAACCCTGACGGAGCCCGTGCGCCCTATTATCTGGGATGCCTGTACTATGCAGCACGTCAGTATGACCTCGCCATCAGCAACTGGGAACTGTCTGCCCGGCTCGACCCGACCTTCCCCACGGTGTGGCGCAACCTGGCCTTAGCCCGATTCAACAAGCAAGACCGTCAGGAAGAGGCACTCGATTTTATGGAACGAGCCTTCCATCTTGATGAGAGTGACGAACGAGTGCTCATGGAACTCGACCAACTCTACAAGCGACTGCACCGGTCCCATCAGGAGCGTCTCAACTTCTTGCAACAATATCCCCAACTGGTTCAGCGCCGTGATGACCTCGTGTTGGAGGAAATCACCCTGCTCAATCAGACAGGCTGTCACGAGGAAGCCATGCAAC
>CAMZHP010000150.1 GCA_947306845.1 uncultured Prevotellaceae bacterium | reverse complement strand
AGCCGTCGCCGATCACCACGTCGATGACCTTGGGCTCCTTGCCGTATTTCTCGAAATATTTCTTCTTGGCATCTGCAATGAATGCATCATAGAGTTCATCCTTCACCAAGTTGATGGTGCAGCCACCGAATCCGCCTCCCATGATGCGGCTTCCGGTCACGCCGTTGGCCTTGGCGATGTCGTTGAGGAAGTCGAGCTCCTCACAGCTTACCTCATACTCTTTGCTGAGTCCTTCATGAGTCTCATACATCTTCTTGCCTACGGTCTCGTAGTCACCGGCGACAAGAGCGTCGCAGACGGCCAGCACACGGTCTTTCTCACCCAGCACGAAGTGTGCGCGGGTGTAGTCCTCTTCGCCAACCTCGGCACGTACTTCCTCCAGTTGCTCCCAAGTGCAGTCGCGCAGGGTCTCAAACTTTCCTTCCGGATGGCGGGCAGCAATATGCTTCACCACATTCTCGCAGGAGTTGCGGCGGTCGTTATAGGGCGAGCCTACCAGTTCATGCTTCACGCATGAGTTGAGCAGCACGAGCTTGTAACCTACCGGATTGAAGGGGAAGTATTCGAACTCACGGGAACGGCAGTCGAGGCGCATGAGATGGCCTGCCTTGCCAAAGACACTGGCAAACTGGTCCATGATACCGCAGTTCACGCCGATATACTTGTGCTCTGTGGCCTGGCCGGCAAGAGCGATGTCCCATTTCGACACTTTGTTCTCGCCGAAAAGGTCATTCAGACCGCATCCGAAACAACTCTCCATGGCCGCTGATGACGACATGCCTGCTCCAAGGGGCACATCACCTGCAAAGGCAATGTTGAAGCCCTTCACGGGTACACCGAGGGCTTCCATCTCGAGCGCCATGCCATAGATGAAACGTGCCCAGGTAGCGCGGGGACCCTGTCCATCGTGGAAGTCAAAGTCCACGCGGTCTTTCAAGTCAATGGAATAGGCGCGGATGGTGCTTTCTGTCCCATTGGGGCGCATTTCTGCCATGATGCCGCAGTCCACTGCTCCAGGGAACACAAAACCGCCATTATAGTCGGTGTGCTCGCCAATGAGATTGATACGTCCAGGTGAGTGATAGATGTTGCCTGTCTGACCATCAAAATGCTTGATGAAACGGCTTCTTACAAATTCGATGTCCATGATTTTAGTTTTGAGTTTTTATGGTTTTTTTTCTAGGATTTCTAGGATTTCTAGGATCTCTAGATTTTCTAGATTTTCTAGATCTTCTAGATTCTCTAGATTTTCTAGATTTTCTAGGATTTTAGTCTACGGGGATATCTTTGTTGACATTCTTGCAGCCGACGAGGGCATAGTAGAACATGTATGCCACGGCGAGCAGATAGACGAAGTAGCTTGGCATGTAGCCCATGAAATCGGCGAAGAAATTCTGCACGACAGGCAAAACACCGCCACCGACAACCATCATCATGAAGATGCCGGAAGCTTGGGCTGTATATTTGCCCAATCCCTCAGTGGCGAGATTGAAGATGGAGGCCCACATCACAGATGTGCATAGTCCGCAGAGGACAAGCAGCAAGGCACTCATTGGCACGGTGATCATCTCAACGCTGCCATCCAGAATCTTTACCAACGGCATGCTCACGGTCACTGATTTGGGAATCAGCATGGCTGCCACAATCAATATCATGGCCACGGCCGTGGTGCAGAGCATCATCTGACGGGAAGAAACCTTACCAGCAATGGCACTTGAGACCAGACGTCCTACCAGCATGAGCAACCAGTACATGGCGGCTACGGCACCGCCGATGGTGGCGGCATTCAGCACGGCCTCAGGATTCACCCATGCACCTTTTGCTGTGGTGTCGGACAGATAGAAATTCAGACCACCGGGGATGCCTACCTCTACGCCCACATAGACGAAGATGGCGATGACACCCAGCAGGGTATGGCGGAATGACCAAGGAGAGTGCTCAAAGACGGTGTCTGCGGTCACCTTGCCCATTTCGGGATCCTCAATCGGGATGAAGAGCAGAATGAAGAATGCACATGCGAAGACTGCCATGGCGATGAACATCACCAAATTGACGTCGGCCATCTTTGTCGAGGCGGTCACGGTGCCGATGAGGGCACCTACCAGCATCGGGGTCATTGTGCCTGAGAGGGAGTTCAGAGTACCACCGATCATGTTGAGCTGGTTGCCGCGGTTGCCGCCGCCGCCGAGCAGGTTAAGCATCGGGTTGACAACGGTGTTGAGGATACATACGGAGAAACCAGAGATAAAGGCTCCCAGCAGGTAGATGCAGAATCCGGGAATACCACCAGAGAATCCGGAGAGGTATTGGATGAGGACTCCGAAGAAGCCAACGGCGATACCGATGAGGGCAGTCTTCTTGTAACCCACCTTTGTCAGCATCTTGCCGGCGGGGATTCCCATGAACAGATAGGCGAAGAAGTTCATGAAGTTACCCATGATGCCAAGCACGTTGCTGCCACCGATCTCAGGCTGGTTTTTCCAGATGACACCGATGGGGGCACCGAGGTTGGTGACGAAGGAAATCATTGCATAGAGGAAGAACATCGTCACAATGGCGATGACGCTTCCATTTTGTTGTTTTTTGCTCATTGTTGTAGTATGGTTAGATATTGTTTTTAGGTGATATCCCATCTTGACTGTTGGCCATTCGGGCAAAGGCTCAAATGGCCAACAGCATAGGATGGGTTATAGGGCTTTCTATTTCCTCACACCAAACTGATAGATGGTCTTTTGCTTGTAGCGACGGCCGGGTTTCAGAACCACGGAGGGGAAATAAGGACGGTTGGGGCTGTCGGGGAAATGTTGTGCTTCGAAGCAGATGGCGCTGCGGCGTGGGAATGTGGCGCCATTCTGTCCCTTCTCGCCTTGACCAAAGTTGTCGGTATAGACTTGCACACCGGGCTCTGTGGTATAGACATCCATCGTGCGGCCGCTCTTCGGCTCGTAGATGCGTGCTGCGAAACTCAGCTCGCCTTCCTCGCGCTTGTTGAGCACATAGCAGTGGTCGTAGCCTGAGCCGTTGCGGATTTGCTCGTTGTCGGCGTCGATGTCCTGACCGATGGTCTTGGGGGTGCGGAAGTCGAACGGGGTGTCCTTTACGAAACGGATCTCACCTGTGGGAATCGATGTCTCATCGATAGGCAGGTAGAAGTCGGCATTGATCTCGCACTCCAGGTCCTCGATGGTGGGAGTGGGGTTGGCGATACCGGCCAGGCTGAAGAAGCCATGGTTTGTCAGGTTGATGATGGTCATTTTGTTGGTCGTGGCCAGATATTCGATCATCAGCTCATTCTCGTTGGTCCAGGTATAGACCACTGTCACCTTCACTTCACCGGTGTAGCCTTCCTCGCCATAGGCGGAGATGAGTTCAAGCACCAATGACTGTTCGTTCATCTGGATGGCATCCCATACACGGGCATGGAATCCCTTCGGACCGCCATGGAGAGCGTTCACACCGTTGTTGATGGCCAACTGATAGTCTTTGCCGCGCAGACGGAATTGTCCGCGGCAGATGCGGTTGCCAAATCGGCCGATGAGCGTCGACAAATAGGGCTGTGAAGCATTGATGGCGTCTTGGATGTTGTCGTAGCCTTGGATGACATTGGCATAGTTGCCGTCGCGGTCGGGTACCATGATGCCTACAATGGCACCACCATAGTTGGTGATAGCTACCTCATTGCCAAGGCTGTTTTTCAGAATAAACAAATCAGTGTTTTTTCCATTGATTGTGGTCTGGAAGTTCTCTCTTCTCAGGCCACAGAGGTTTTCTGTTTCCGTATTCATAATAATAAAGGTTTTAGTTACTATGTGGGTACAAAATAACTAAAAAAACATGAGAATAGCAAAGGAAACAAGGAAAAAGTGTTTTTTTGATATTGTTAAAAACAATTAATCCGATTTGCCAATAAATCTGCCACCACATAACTGCTTCCACCCACGAAAATAAAGTCATCTTCGGAAGCTTCACTGAGGGCGGCGTCATAAGCCTCAGCGACGGTAGGGTAGGCGTTTCCCGACAATCCCAGACTTTGGCCGATTTCCTTTACAGTGGTCTCTGGGATTGCACGTTTGCAGTCTGCTTTTGTGAAATAAAGACTTGCCTCTTTGGGGAGCATCGCCATGACGGTGTCGATGTCCTTGTCGTCCACCATGCCGAAGACGATGCGCAGATGACGGCATTCCTGAGCTTTGATCTGTTGTGAAAGATACTGCCATCCACCCACATTGTGCCCTGTGTCACAGACCACGGTGGGATGTTCCCGGAGTCGTTGCCATCGTCCCATCAGTCCTGTGGAACAGCATACGTCGGCGAAGCCCAGTTTGATATCATCTGTAGTAACGAAGAATCGAGTCGTCTCACGCAGTCTCTCCACGGCAGTCAGGATGGTGTTAGTATTCTTTAGTTGGTAATTGCCGCCAAGTTGTCCTCTGATATAGCCATATTTGCGGGTGAAATACATGTTGCCGTTGTTCGGCTCTTCGCTCATCCGCTCCACGATAGGGTGGTCTTCAGCAAAATAGATGGGGGCACCCACCTCATGGGCTTTTTGTTCAAAAACAGGCCGTGTCTCGTCGTTGGTTTCTCCGATGACTACTGGCACTCCTTCCTTGATGATGCCGGCCTTCTCTTTGGCAATGGCATCCAGCGTATTGCCCAGCAGTTGGGTGTGGTCGAGGCTGATGTTGGTGATGACAGAGAGCAGAGGGGTGATGATGTTGGTGCAATCGAGCCGGCCGCCTAGTCCTACTTCGATAACAGCGATATCAACATGTTCGCGGGCAAAATAGTCAAATGCCATGGCGGTAGTCAGCTCGAAGAAAGAGGGATGCAATGGCTCAAAGAAATGACGGTGTCTGTCGACGAAGTCCACGACAAATTCTTCACTGACACATTCGCCGTTGACACGGATGCGCTCACGGAAATCCACCAGATGGGGTGAGGTGAACAGTCCCACGCGCTTGCCAGACTTTTGCAGGATGGATGCGAGCGTGTGTGACACCGACCCCTTCCCGTTGGTACCTGCCACATGGATGGAGGCAAAAAGTCGATGAGGATGTCCCAAATGCTCGTCTAGAGCCAGTGTGGTGGAAAGACCTTCCTTATAAGCACCCACCCCGATCTTCTCAAAGACCGGGGTGCTGTCGTATAGGTATTGCACTGTTTGCTGGTAGTCCATCAAGTTATGAGGAGTTTGAGAGATAATGGATTTTAGAAGTTTAGAAGTTTAGGAGTTTAGAAGTTTAGGAGTTTAGACGTATGAACAGCATGTCGTAGTGCATACGATCTTTTATAAAGCATTCATTAACTATGGTAATCATAATTCTTAATTCTCAATCCTCAATCCTTAATCCTTAATTCAATTAAAGTAGTCCCTGAACCGTTGGAAAATGCTTTGGCGGGTGGCTTTGTCACTCTTGAAGTTGTCGCTGTCACGCATCTTTTCCAATGCCTCGCGCTCGTTTCGGCTGAGGGTTTTGGGTACATAGACACTGATGTTGACGATGATGTCGCCATTACCGGAACCATATCCCTGGACAGCGGGCAGACCCTTGCCGCGCAACCGTTTGGTGGTGCCGGGCTGAATGCCGGGCTCCAAATTGATCTTGAGAGACTTTCCGTCGACGGTGGGGATTTTCACCTCTCCGCCCAAGGCTGCTGTGGGGAAATCGAGCAAAAGGTTGTAAATCAAGTCATTGTCTTGGCGGACAAAGGTGTCGTTAGGCTCCTCGCTGATGAATACCTGAATGTCACCTGGGACACCGTTATGGGCCCCAGCATTGCCTTTCCCGCGAACGGTGAGCACCATGCCGTCGGCTACTCCGGCGGGAATGTTGATTTCCACCACTTCCTCACCTTTCACCACACCGTTGCCACCGCAATGGCTACATTTGTTTTTGATGACCTTTCCCTCGCCATGACAGGTAGGACAAGCCCCCTGTGTCTGCATGATGCCAAAGAGGGTTTGCTTGGTCTGCACGGTATAGCCACTTCCATGGCAGGTGGGACATGTCTCGGCACTCGTTCCTTTCTCAGCTCCGGAACCACCACAATGGGGACACGTGACGTCTTTCTTGACGCGGAATTTCTTGGTCACGCCGGTAGATACCTCTAACAGGCTCATTTTTACCTTCAGCCGCAAGTCACCACCGCGCACTTTGCGCTCGCCGCCACCACGACTGCCGCCAAAACCGCCGAAACCGCCAAAACCGGCTCCCTCGAACACGCTGCCGAACATGGAGAAAATGTCGTCCATGGAAAATCCGCCACTGCTGAAGCCACCGAAACCTCCGGGGGCGTCAAAGCCAAACTGGTCGTACTGTTGGCGCTTCTGGGGGTCGTGGAGCACGTCGTATGCCTCGGCTGCTTCCTTGAACTTCTCCTCGGCTTCCTTGTCTCCCGGATTGCGGTCAGGGTGATATTTGATGGCTATTTTGCGGTAGGCCTTCTTGATCTCATCTTCACTGGCAGTCTTACTGACCCCCAGAACCTCGTAGTAATCTCTCTTGTTTGCCATTTTCAATCGGCCAAAGGCCTATCTTCAATTTTCAATTATCAATCTTATTGTCCTACTGCCACTTTGGCAAAACGGATGACTTTGCCGTTGAGGGTGTAACCGGTTTGCACGCAGTCAATCACTTTGCCTTTCTTGTCGTCGCCCATGCCGGGAACCATGGCGATAGCTTCATGGTAATCGGTATCGAAGTCCTTATTCTCGGTTTCGATACGCTCCACACCCTCGCCTTCGAGGATTTTCAGGAATTTCTTGAAAATCAGCTCCAGACCCTCTCTGAGCACTTGGGCATCATCAGTTGTCTGACCGTTGGCGATGGCGCGCTCGAAGTCGTCGATCACGGGAAGAATCTTTGTAATGACTTTCTCTCCACCATTGAGGATGAGCTCGGTTTTCTCTTTCATGGTGCGCTTGCGGTAGTTGTCAAACTCAGCTACCTTGCGCAGGTATTTGTCATTGAGTTCGGCAATCTTGGCCAATGCGACATCAAGAGGATCGGCTTCAGGTGCGTCAGCGGCCTTCTTGTCCGTTCCCTCTTGTGTTTCCTCTGATGCCTCTGTCTGGCTGGCAGTCTCCTCATTGTCGGTGCTGGCAGCTTCATTCTCCGGAGTCTCGGGCTTCTCGTCCTGAGGCTCGTCTATCTTTTTCTTGTCTTCTTCGTTCATGATGGTTGTTTTTTTGTGTCTGCTAAACATGCAGCAAAAAACTTGCCAAACTCAATAAGGGCCTGACAAGTTTTCGGCTTTTTAGGTTATTTAGAAGCTGTCTATGACAGGTTGTCGCCATACATCTTCGCTTTTTGCTCCTTGATGGCATCATCATAGATGTAGTCATCATATTGCATCAGCTTGTCGATGGTGCCCACTGGGGTCAGTTCGATGATGCGGTCGGCGACGGTTTGGATAAACTCGTGGTCGTGGCTGGCGAAGAGGATGTTGCCCTTGAAGGTCACCAGGTTGTTGTTGAATGCCTGGATGCTCTCCAGGTCGAGATGGTTGGTTGGCGTGTCAAGGATCAAGCAATTGGCATTTTTCAGTTGCATGCGTGCGATCATGCAGCGCATCTTCTCGCCTCCGCTCAGCACATTGACTTTCTTCTCTACCTCTTCTTGTTTGAAAAGCATGCGTCCGAGAAAACCTTTCATCATCACCTCGTTGCCAACACCAAACTGGCTGAGCCAGTCGACAAGGTTGAGGTCGCTCTTGAAGAACTCGGTGTTGTCGAGGGGCAGGTAGGCGGTGGTGATGGTGATTCCCCACTTGTAGGTACCGGCATCGGGCTCGCGGTTGCCGTTGATGATCTCGAAGAGGGCGGTCATGGCTTTGGGGTTATGGCTGAGGAAGACGGTCTTTTGGCCTTTCTCGATATTGAAGCTGACATTGTCGAAGAGAACGGTGCCATCTGCAT
>CAMZHP010000149.1 GCA_947306845.1 uncultured Prevotellaceae bacterium | reverse complement strand
GGCAACTTCAGTCTTGAGGCCGTGCAAGGTGCCGGTGTGCTCACCGTAAGCAACCCGCGCTATATCACCTGGCGCGGCAACACCACCCTGCCACTCGCCGACCCACAGGCTACCCACGTCGTGCTCCGGGAAATCACCGGCCCGGTGGTGCACTACGAGATGCCTTTCACCGAGAGCGTGATGGAAGGCGAGGTAGGCAATGTGCTGCCTGTATACAACGACATGGACAACGTGGATGTGCAGGTGTATAACCTCACCACCGGCCAGACATTGGAAAACATCTCCGTGCAGTACCCGCAGATTGTGCTTGTCGAGGGTGCCAGCGCCGGCGACCACCTGCGCCTGACAGCAACCAGTCGCAAGAATGCGTTCAAGCCCGTGGAAACCACCACTGTGCTCGACAGCGAGGGTAAGGGCAACGCCACACTGCCACTGACAGCCCTTGGAGGACTCTCACTGAAGATGGAGCAGACCGACAACGTGGCGGTGACCACCAACATCTATGATGCCAATGGCGAACTCTATGCCACCTACGCCATGAGCAACGCCGACATCACCGTCGAAGACATGCCCGACGGCGACTACACCGTCACGATGATGACCTCCACTTCTCTGCTCGGGCGCATGAGCCGACTGACACATTATACTGAAATAGGACTTACTGAGGGCACCGACTATGTGAAACAGAAGGCATCGGTGAAGAGCGGCATTATCAAGAAGGTGACCTTCCCGACCGTGCCCGTCCTCGACGAGACAAGATTCTACTACACCGACATCCAAAACACCGTCTTCTACGCCAACAAGAGCGAGGTGGGATTAGGCAGCAACTTCTCCCTGCGTGCTAACATCACGCTCAAACCAGAGTATGAAGGGCGCGTGACGGCCGCACAATTGGTGGTGGACCTCCCCTCCATCACCGCCATCGTGCCAGGCTCGGCCATGACAGGCCAGCGCGTGGTGCAGTTCACCCAGCAGGACAACCGCATCACCATCCCCATCGCCATTGCAGAGTTGGGAGAGACCACACGTTTCGCAGTGCAGACACTCGGTCAGGGCGAACCCCAAAGTACAGCATGGCTGCTGCTCACCATCGACGGACAGCAGGTGCGACAGCCACTCGGCACCGCACGTGTGTACGTCAGCGGCGTGGACATCAGCGTACCCGAGGAGGTGGCCGAACTGCGTGTTCCCATCAATGGATATGCCCCGGCACTGAGCCTTGTCACCGTATTCGCCGATGACATCGAGATTGGACATGCCATGGCCAACACGGATGGCTTCTGGAATGTCGATTGTATGTTGCCGGAGAACACGCCTGTACTGGCGCACTTCTCCGTACGGGCACGCTTCGAGACAACTTCTGGAGCCATCGCCTACACCCAGGCACGCGAACTGTCCTACGATCCCGATGCCATCTATGCCGAACATGTCTATATGTTCTGTAGTTCACCCTATGTCATCGACGGGAGATACATCGACTTCGACTTCACCTCTTCGGAAAGAAAGCAGGAGACACTTACGCTGCGACTGCACATGTATCAGACTTACAACTGGACATTCCACACCAAACTCAACACCACCGACACCACACGCATCGAGAGTGTCAACCTCATTGCGAAGTTAGAAAGTGGAGATATCGTCCTGCTGCCGGCCACATACGACGGCAGTCTTGGGATGTGGACTTCCCATACAGCCGACATTGCGACGGAGATGTACGGTGGAACCACCCCCGTGGCAGTGGCGGTGGATATCCATCTGAAAAACATGAAGTACAAGGTAGATAGCGAACTCTTGAGTATCGTGAACAATATGCTGCCCAATATGCAGAGTTCGCTCCAAGAGACCTTGGATCTGATTGATAGTTATTTCGACCAGTTTACTGAAGAAACCGACCCGGAACGGCTTAACCAACTCTTCGCTGAGTTCAACGAAATTTTCGGTATCGACCCCGACATGGAAATTTTGCCAGAGTGGCAAAACCTCACCGACGAGCAGTTCATCGCCAAGGTGCATGAATTGGCCGAGAACTTCTCCTTCGACCGTGAGGGCTTCCTCAGTGCCAATATGTATGACCTGCAGATGGACGGCATCACCATAGAACATGCCACCGGGCTCTCAGGCGCAGCACTGATGGAAGAGGGCTACGATGAGATACCCACTACCGACGGCAAGAATGTCTATCTCTATAGTGACGATGTGAAACTGATTATCGTCGATTTTGCCAACGATATGAAGGTCACCTGTGACCTGACTGCTGAAATGCCAACCATGGCTAATGGGTGGAATGGCTACACTTTCGATGACTTATTGAAGAATCTGTCGGACATCAATAACAACTTCGACAAGGTGAAATGGGTGATCGAACTGATTCAGAATTCATGCATGGCCATGATTAAGGGCATGAAAATCGAGGAAAACATCGTCATGTGTGAGAATGCCATTAGAATCTACGAACAAGCCAAAAATGAGGGAAGAATGGTGGATGAGGCAAAGAGAGAACTCGCACGTGTCACAGGCAACAAAGCCTTCTGGGAAGGACTACAAAATTGGTCGAATACTTTGAAGGATGAAGGTCCCAATGTCAGCACCGCCCTCGCCGCATTCACCAAAGGCGACGGTCCATTGGCCAAAGCCATGACATTTGTCTCATGTACTGTAAAAGTGGTGGAGAAAGCCTTGGCATGGGCTGCCATCATCTGTGATATTGCCGAGGCTGTTGAGAAATTACAGGGAGTCATTAAAATTCACAATGAGGTGCCCAATCCCTGTGAGGATGATGCCGCCAATGCAGAACGTATCCGCAAAGACATTGTTGGTTACGGTGTAGGGACAGGAATACTTTATACCGCTGTCGTGGCTTTGGATGCTGTCGCCTTGGTGGATACAAATACAGGACTACTTGCCGCAGTTGGGTCGGGAGGCACTTCGCTTGTTATGTCTGTTATCGGCTGTGGACTCGTTATTGTCAAAACCCTCTTGATGGAGACGTATGCCAAGGACTACAAACAGCGTATCAATAACTGGGAGCAGGAAATCTTCCTCTTGGAGTGCGACCGCGAGAAGCCCGACTTCGACCCAGAGCATCCCTACTGGAAAAAGCGCATAGAAGCACTGAAGAGATACAACCTAAGTGTGGTACACGACCCGTCGGGCTTCGTCTATGAGGCAGTGACCGATAACCGCGTGCAGGATGCCACCGCGTCTATCTTCTATGAGGGTGACATCGAGGATGTCTATGGCGACGTCCACCGTGGACCCATCCTGTGGGATGCCGAGAACTACGGTCAGGTGAATCCGCAAATCACCAACGCCGAGGGTCGTTACAACTGGGATGTGCCCCAGGGACTGTGGCAAGTGAAGATTGAGAAGAATGGCTATGAGACAGCCTTCAGCGAGTGGCTGCCCGTGCCGCCGCCACAACTCGACGTGAACATCGGCATCCGCCAACTTGCACAACCTACAGTGAAGAAAGCCATCGCCTACGAGGATGGCATCGAAGTGGAGTTCAGCAAGTATATGCGTCCGGAGACACTCCATGGCGCCCATATCTGGCTGACACGCGACGGCAAGCTGTTGCACTCAAATCCCTGGCAGTTGAACACCTCGAAAAACTGGGAGGGTGATGCATCATATGTCTCACGCATACTGGTACACCCCGACGAGGGTCTGAAAGCCGGCGACAAGGTGACGCTCACCGTGCGCCGCGAGGTAGAGAGCTATGCCGGTGTGCAAATGGCCAACGACTTCCAGCAGGAATTTGTGGTCACTAACCGTGTGCGTCAGATTGCTACAGATTCGATTCTCGAAGTACCCAAGGGCGGCGTGAGACAGTTCCGCGTGGTGGCCTATCCCGCCTCGGCAGCAGTAGGTAAACGCGTTGTGGCTACCTTCCAACACGACTTCATGGCTACCGTCTCTGAGACTGCCACCTTCGACGAGAAGGGTGTTGCTATGCTCACCATCCACGGGCTCAGTGGCGGTTCCGGCTGTATCAGTCTCGCTATGGAGGAGGACGAGAAGGTGAAGACTGATGCCACCGTCGTTGTGCTCGACCCGAACGCCATCCCCGTGGCTACACCGATGGCATCGCGCATCAGCGGAACGGGTGTGCTGCCTGGCGACCTGCTCGAACTGTGGTGCGATACCGAGGGTGCCACCATTTGGTACACCACCGATGGCTCATGTCCTTGCGACGAGAACGGCACACGCCGACAATACACCGAGCCAATCGTGCTCAACCCACCTGTTACCATCCGTGCACAGGCTGTGAAGGGCGACCAGCCGGAGAGCCGTGTAGTGAACTTCCACTATGACCTCTGGACGGGTGTCCGCAACACCAATGCCACCAGCCCCACTATCGAGGGTTACTACGACACCGACGGCCGCCGCCTCAATCATCCGCAGCGTGGCGTGAATGTGGTGAGAATGAGCGACGGAACCACCCACAAGGTGGTGGTGAAGTAAACTCTGTAAGGACATACCCCGTGTATGTCAGAAAAGAAAATCATCAAATAGGCTGGCTAATTCAGGAAAAATCTCTAAATTTGCCGAGCCTATGAGATTCCACTTGTTACATACCCAAATGTCATTACCCCATCGGATGAACCATCCGATGGGGTATGTGGTGTCTTCATGTTGCGAATTGGCTGCCAATGAGTTGCAGAAGGAGATACAGACACATGCCGACTGGATAGAGGAGGCGGAAAAAGGAAAAATGTTCGGTGTCTTGGTGGTGGAGAATGCCGAGCGACAGACAGGTTTCCTGGCAGCATACTCAGGACTGCTCTGTGGGCGTGCCGACTGGGACTATTTCGTGCCGGCAGTTTTCGACTACCTGCAGCCCGATGGCTATTTCAAACAAGAGGAGACTCGCATCAGCGACATCAACCACCAGGTGATGGCTATCGAACAGTCGCAGCAGCTGAAAGCGTCAGAAAAGGCTTTGACAGATGCCCGTGAGGCGATGGACACAGAAATTACGGCATATAAAGCAGAAATGGATGCCGCCAAACGTCGTCGAGATGCCATGCGACAGACTTCCGCAGATGTTGATGAAGAGGCACTGATTCGTGAGAGTCAGTTTATGAAAGCCGAACTGCGCCGACTGAGAAAGCGACATACTGAGAGGGTGGGGGAGTGCGAACAACTGTTGAAAGCATTGCATGAAAAGGTCAACACACTCCGCCGTGAAAGGCATCAGCGCTCGGATGCCCTCCAACGATGGCTCTTCCAGCAATTTATGATGATGAATGCCAAGGGTGAGCAGCGCAATCTCCTAAACATCTTTGAGGAATATACCGATGGTCTGCCACCGGCAGGGGCAGGGGAATGTTGTGCCCCACGCTTATTGCAGTATGCCTATACGCACCATTTGCGGCCTGTGAGCATCGCTGAGTTTTGGTGGGGGCAGTCGCCAGTGGGGGAAGTGAGAAGACATCTGACGTATTATCCTGCCTGTCGGGGAAAATGCCTGCCCATCCTGACCTTCATGTTGCAAGGTATTGATGTGGAACCTATCCATCAAGAGAAACCCCTCGATGCCACGCCCGACATCGTGTATGAGGATGAGTGGCTCATGGTGGTGAACAAACCGGCGGGGATGCTCTCCGTACCGGGGAAGGTGGAGGCAACTTCGGTTTGGTCGTTCGCTCGTGAGCACTGTCCAGAGGCTGAGGGTCCGATGATTGTCCATCGGTTGGACATGGCCACATCGGGGTTGATGGTGGTGGCAAAGACCAAGGAGGTGCACCGTCTGTTGCAAGAGCAATTTTTGCGTCGTGAAGTGCAGAAGACGTATTTTGCGGTGCTTGATGGTCGGGTGGCGGATGTTATCCCCCAAAAAGGCACCATCTCATTACCGTTGAGGCCTGACTTCGACGATCGTCCCCGACAAGTGGTGGACCCTAAGCATGGCAAGCGGGCAGTGACGGAGTATGAACTTATCGGTGAGGATGAGCATGGTAGAACCATCGTTCGGTTGCATCCTCTCACGGGTAGGACACACCAACTACGCGTGCATTGCGCCCATCCCCAGGGTCTCAACTGTCCCATCCTTGGCGACACCCTTTATGGTCATCCCGCCGACCGCCTGCATCTGCATGCCGCCGAAATAACGTTCCTCCATCCAATCACGGATAGGTTGTTGAAAATTGAAGAGTAGTTAAAGGGTAGTTAAAAGGGAGTTAAAGGGTAGTTAAAGGGTCATTACTATTGAAAATTGAAGATTGAGGATTGAAGATTGAGGATTGAAGATTGAAGATTGAAAATTGGTTAAAGGGTCAATACCATAGCAGCTGGATACCATAGCAGCTGGAGGGGTAGTTTCTCCGTATGCGACGGTTTTGCCGTCGCCTCTGCCATCCCTTTCGAGAGCAGAAACTAAAAACTCCTGACTAAATAAACCTCTCCCCTCTATAAAATCACGAATTAGAGAATTTAAGAATTGCCAAATAAATTCTATAATTCTCTAATTCGTGATAAAAATAGATCTTGCTCACGGACATACACGGGGTATGTCCCTACGGATTTCGTGATAATAGCTTGGTAATCTCTTACCTCTCACCCCTAATATGGTTGACAAGTTATAAGATACTCCTAACTTCTAACTCCTAACTAATTATCACCAAATATGTGCTCTTTTCTTCTTCGGGAGGAAGAGTTTGTTGCCTTTTTTCACCTTGAAAGCATCATACCAGGCATCGATATGCGGCAGGGCAGCATTGACGCGGGCGATGTTGGGAGAGTGAACATCCACGGTGATGAGCATTTCCATATATTCTGGTCGCATGTTGGAAGCCCACACACGAGCCCAAGAAAGGAAGAAACGCTGCTCGGGAGTAAAGCCGTCTTTCACACCTAAAGGATTCTTTTGCATGGCGTTTTGCAGGGCCCGGAAGGCAATGTTGATACCGCCGTTGTCGCCGATGTTCTCACCGAGTGTCTGTTTGCCGTTGATGGTTTTGCCTGAGACGATTTCCACTTTGTCGAAATAGTCTTCAAGCAGTTTGGTGCGTGCCTCGTAGTTTTTCTTGTCCTGTTCCGTCCACCAGTTCTTTTGGTTTCCCGTCTTGTCGAACTGCGAACCCTGGTCATCGAAGCCGTGGCTCATCTCATGACCGATGACACCACCGATGGCACCATAGTTGGCAGCATCGTCAGCATTGGGGTCGAAGAATGGTGGCTGGAGGATGGCAGCGGGGAAGCAAATCTCGTTGGTGGTGGGATTGTAATAAGCGTTGACGGTCTGCGGTGTCATCAGCCATTCGCTCTTGTCAACGGGTTTGTTGACTTTGCGGTTCAGCTCGTCTTGGAGGAGGAAAGCAGAAATCTGTCCGAGGTTTTCATAGAGTGAGAGGTTGTCATCCACTTGCAATCCGCTATAGTCTTTCCATTTGTCGGGATAGCCGATTTTCACGATGAAGTTGTTCAGTTTATCTTGAGCCTGCACCTTGGTTTCAGGACTCATCCATGTTGCCTCGTCAATGCGCTGTGAGAGTGCCTTCTGGAGATTCGATACCAGCTCGAGCATACGTTGTTTGCTGCTCTCGGGGAAATGTTTCTCGACGTAGAGTTTGCCCACGGCCTCGCCCAACACGCCGCTGACCAGCGATACAGCACGTTTCCAGCGGGGACGGTCTTGCTGTACACCGCTCATGACAGTGCTGAGTTTGAAAGCCTCGGCGCGGAAGTTATCGCTCAGTTGGCTTGCAGCGCCGCTGATGACCTTGATTTCTGCGTAAGCCTTCAGGTCATCGAGTGATGTCTCGGCAAGGATTTTCTCCACCTCGTGGATGGGTTCTGGCTGTCCTACATCTACAGCGTCGAATGGTGGAAATCCTGTGGAGAGGAAGATGTTGCCCCAGTCGATACCAGGGAAGTCGGTCACCAGCTGGTTGTAGCTCATTTTGTGGTAGTTGGCGTCGATGTCGCGCAGTTGAACCTGGCTATAGCTGGCTTTT
>CAMZHP010000148.1 GCA_947306845.1 uncultured Prevotellaceae bacterium | reverse complement strand
TTGAATAGTATTCAATTTGATGATGAGCAGCGTGAGGTCGTCGCTCTGCTCAGTGTCGCCAACGAATAGGCTCACCTCTTTTTTAACCAGTTCGGCCAGTTCTCGCGGTGTATAGTCAGTATGGCCACCTACCACGTCCCACACATGATGCCGTCCGAAAAGTTTTCCATCGGCGTTCTCGGCCTCACTCAGACCGTCGGTGAAGAGAAACAGTATGTCGCCGTTTCGCAGCATGGTCTCCTGTCCCTCATATTTCCAATTGGGCAAGGCTCCCACAGGCAGGTTGCGCTTGACAGCCAATGGTCCCCCCCCCACAAGTGGCACCTCGTGGCCCGCATTGCAATAGTCCAAATGACCTGTCGTAGGGTCGAGGATGCCGATGAACATTGTTACGAAGTAACCTTCCGTATTTTCCGCACAGAGGTTATGGTTCATCGAATTGACGATGTCGGCGGCGTTGTCGCTTCTTCGGGCCTCACCGCGGAACATCGCTTTCATCACCGCCATCAGCAGGGCTGCGGGTATGCCCTTGCCGCTCACGTCACCGATGCAGAAGAACAGGCGGTTATCGCGCATGATGAAATCGAAGAGGTCGCCGCCTACACTTTTGGCAGGTTCCATCACACCATAGATGTCGATAGGACTATGCTCAGGCGGGAAACGGTTAGGCACCATAGCCATCTGGATAGCCCGTGCGTTCGCCATTTCGTTTTTAATGGCAGTCTTCTCAGCCGTGGTCTTCTTGATTTCCTCCACATAGATGGACAGCGAGTTCTGCATCGCCTTAAAGGAGTCGCGTAGAACCTTTACCTCATCGTTGCGCTTGACTTCAGGCAGAGGAGACGAGAAGTTACCCTTGGCCACTTCCTCGGCAGACAAAGCGAAGAAATGTAGCGGTTGAGTGGTTTTCTTTATCATCTGGCGGCTGATGAAATAGATGGCCAACATGCCTAAGATGGCGACAACCAGGATGATGGTGGTAAGTATACGCCCATTGTGGGAGATGGCCTCTTGTGGCACTACGATGGCTATCATCCAGTCCATGTGTTTCACCGGGCGATGATAGATCCACGAAGGTATGCCATCGATTACGATTTTGGCCGACCCTGGCTTACCCTTCTTCATGTTGGCCACCACATCGTCGTCAATCTGATTGCCAGAGCGTTTCGCCACTTCGAAGAAATTGTCCTTGAGAATACGTTCATCATCCGGGTGCAGGATGTAATTACCATCACGATCAATCACGAAATTATATGAATGGTGCTCGCAGTCTTTCTCGTATTTCTTGATGATTTCATGCAGGTCGTCGGTAATCTCATGTCTCAGGAATTCAAGAGGCAAATCTGCTCCAAATACCGCTACGGTTTTTCCCTGCTTGTCATGAACTGGATAACAATAAGTGGTGAGTTGACGCCGATGAGTAACACCAGGTATGAGATCCTGCTCGAAATAAACATCCGACCAATCTGCCGAGTCATTGGCTATGCAATCCTTAAACCACTGTCTCTCCAGATAAACATTGTTGTCGTTTTCGATATTTCTCAGGTGTACTGCCCCTAAAGAATCATGTGTGGCAATAATTTCCACACAACGTTTCCTGTCGGGGAAATAACCCGGTTTATAAAGAAGTCCACAGGTGATGATTGTAGGATTAACCTGCAAGACACGATTCATGTGGTGCATCACCTTATCCGGATTGTCAACGTCGTTTTCTACATCCTCAAGATTGTTTTTTATGGCCACCATCACATCCGACAGTCTGCGGCGAAACTCCTCATGATCTCTCTGCAAGACCCTCTCATAACGTTCCTGGGCCTCATCGGCCATATAATTACCTACATGGACATTGATGATATTAGTAATGACGGCTATCATTACCAGCACCACCGCCATGATACGGTAGGTAAGACTTTTGGAAAGGGAACGATATTTTTTCACAGCGCAAAGATAATATTTTTTTCTAAATAGCCATATTATCAAGGAGAAAAAGAAGATAAAAGCAATTTAGCGCTCACCGAACTGATGAGCTGAAAAAAGGAGAAGCTTTTCCAACAATCCCGTATTATACAATTATTGGATAACGTTGCTCATAGGGTTGACTTGAGAGCTTCATTCACGCTGCCAGCTTTAAGCAGTAGTTGCTTCGCCTCATCATAATCCAAACCAAGATAGTCTTGAAGCATCCGTGTGCCACGGTCCACCAACTTCGTGTTGGTGAGTTGCATATTCACCATGCGGTTGTCACGAACGCGTCCCATTCGTATCATAAGTGAGGTGGAAATCATGTTGAGTACCATCTTCTGCGCAGTCCCGCTCTTCATTCGACTGGAGCCAGTCACGAACTCTGGCCCTACAATGGTTTCTATAGGATAGTCGGATACAGCTGCCAATGGGGTGTCGGGATTGCTGGTGATGCACCCCGTCAGAAGATGGTTCCTGCGAGCCTGGCTAACGGCACCGACAACATAAGGCGTTGTGCCTGAGGCTGCAATACCCAGCACAGTATCATCCGCTGTTGGTTGATATGCCATCAGGTCAAGCCATCCCTGTCCAGCATCATCTTCCGCCTTCTCTACAGCATGGCGCAAAGCCTTGTCTCCCCCAGCTATGATGCCTACCACCCATGAGTCAGGAACGCCGAATGTTGGAGGCAACTCGCTGGCATCGAGAACGCCCATACGTCCACTGGTGCCAGCACCGACATAGAAGAGTCTGCCACCCCGTTTCATTCTCGGTTCTATGGCTTTTACCAACGCTTCAATCTGCGGTAGAGCACGCTCGACAGCCATAGCCACACCAGCGTCTTCCTCATTGATATGCGTAAGCAGTTCCGCTACCGACATCTGTTCCAGGTGTTCAAAACAGGATTCCTGTTCGGTTATTTTCTGATTCATAGTATTACATAAAGAGATGGTCCTTTAATGACTGGCGCAGACGCGCCCGCTCATTGTCTTTCTTTCAGAAAGTACCAGAATTCTTCTTAAAGCAGTTTGTCCAAGTCAAGTGAAAGTCCTACGTTGAAGGATATACCTGTTGTCAGCGGGGAACAATAGTAATAAGACTTGGGCTTATAGTTGAAAATGTTGTCAATGGCAGTGTTGAGGTTGATGCCGCGCCAAATATGGTGCTGAACCATCAGTTTCCAGATGGTATAGCCCTGGTCAACATCCTTGCGACTTGATTGCGGCTTGCCCTGGCTGCGTCCGGAGAGAGCCGCATCAAGAGCATAGTTGCGCGAGAAGCGATGGTCGTAGCCTACTCGCCAAGTGAGGGAATGTGAACGGGGCTGGTAGAACTGCGAGAAAAAGACATTGCCAGTCTCATGCATCCATGAATAGTTAAGCTTGAACGACGCACCACAATCCCAGATGTGGGCCAAGCACATATCGATGCCCCAAACCTTGATGCCTTCTTCATTCCAGTATAGCGCGCTTTCCATACCCTCGTATTGTCCACCGTCGATGGTGGTGATACGTTTGTCGAAGATATTGCAATAGCCCATGATGGTGAAATTATAGCGCCCATCAAGGAATCCACTATTGCGTATGCGGTTCGTGCGCTCTACGGAAACGTTGAAATTATGGCTCTTCTCTGGTTTCAGATCGGGGTTTCCACGGAGCAGATACCCCATGTTTCCCATGTCGAAGTACATGTACATCTCCTTCAGCGTAGGGGCACGGAACCCACTGGCATAATTGGCACGAATGGTCATCCATGGTAATTTATACACGACAGCGAGACGCTCCGTGAGAGCCATTCGTTCTGAGGCGGAGAAGTAATCGTAGCGGATACTACCCACAACGTTCAGTCGCTCAGTGATGTTCCAGTCGAACTGCGCATAACAGTCAATGTTGTCCTGAGAATGGCTGCTGTTGTCAACGAACTGATAGGTGGTGAGATAGTCGTGCAGGAAGTCAGCACCTACGATGAGATTGTTCTTGCCGAACGAATTGCTGAACAATGCGTGCAGGACATGCTGCCGATTGCTGTAGTCATGGTCGTGTGTGCGTGTGCCGTCAGGCAGGAAATCAGCTTTGTCATACTGGTCGTAGGCGTATGACAACTCCAAATGACGCTCATAGTTCCATGCGTACCTTCCCTTCAGTCCGGCACTGTAAGCATTGAAATGATAGTCATGGGTATCGCGCTCGCTGGTACGGAAGAAATAGGAACCTCTTCCTGTCAATGTCAGCTGATCAGTAGGGCGCCATATCAGTCGTTCCTTTATGTTATAGGTCTGTTGTCCATACAGACGACTCAGGTTGGAGTCATCCGCCAGGACAGATTCGTCGTAAGGCAGGCCCTGTGCCTTCTTCATCAGCTCTATTGCAATCTCCTCTGGAGAGTGCGCCTTGGGAAGATCGACAGGGTCAATCTTTGTATGCTGGAAACTCGTCTGGGAGTTCCATTTCCCCGTGTTGAACGAAAAGCTGGCACCGTTGCGCCATTCATGGCCGAAGGTGTTAAAGCGTGAGTTCACATTGGCTGTCCAAGGTTCAAGACTCTCGCGGCTGATGATGTTGACCACGCCGCCTACAGCATTTGAGCCATATAGTGCAGAGGACGCACCTTTCACAATCTCTATGCGCCCCACGTTGTCGAGATTCATGCGGTTGTAGTCAACGTTGTCCATCGTCTCCCCTGCCATGCGCTCACCATCGACGAGGAAGAGGACCGCATTGCCGTTGAAACCGCTCATGTTGAGGGATGTCTCCTGACTCATGGCAAAGCCAAACTCCAGCCCAGGAATCTCTTGTGTCAGCATGTCCTGGATATTGGTGGCATCGGTAATCTTGATGTCGTGGAGAGTAATCAGTCGCGTGACGACAGGAACGTCCTTCAATGCCTTAGGCGAATGTGAAGCGGTGACGACAACGGGGTCAAGGTTTACAGTGTCGCGGATGGTGGTCTGCGCAAAAATACCTATAGCTGGCATGACCAATGCCATGCCAGCCAATAAGGACCGTATGAATCTGCCCGTCATCTTCAACATTCAAGGTTCAAAGTTCAATAATCGCTGTTTCTGTTGGATTTTATCCCACGTTTTCTCGCCATGGCAAAATGAAACAATCCGCTCGTCTGGCTTAATGAAAACGTTACATCATTGAACCCGTAAAGTTCGTTTCCATGGACATGGGCATGTTACCATACTTCAGTGAAAATACCACGGCCACCTTTTTTTCATAGTAGATGACAGATAAATTACTGATGGTGTATGCTTTCTCAACCCAACTGGCATTCGTCACCGTACCACTGTATGAAGCTACATTTCCCACGATGTTCTTGTTAACCTTGGAAAGAGAGATGTTCTTTACGGTAAGTGCCGGAATCATCATCATGCCCGACTCTCCCGATGCGGGAATCGTCATATCTATCATTGAGTCAGAGACTTTTGTAAATTCGTACGTTGTTGTGGTGTTAGATGATTCTTCGCCCATGACCATGATAATCTCATTGCCTGAATAAGAGCCTGCGACTTGAGCAGCCACGGCTACTTCCATATCGTCATCATCACTACCACAAGAACTTGTTCCCAACACGATGGCCACTGCTGCAACCATCATAAGCATAAAATTTTTAATTTTCATAAATAACTATTGTAATATGTTTATAATTCTTTCTTTCAATCTTTCATCTTCTCCGTACCCAACTTCTGGGTCGTGTAGTCATACTCTGACCCGTAAGCGCTGTGGGGGATACTGAAGATAATGACCATGAACAAAACCGCCAGGCCGACAATCCATTTGTTGTATTTCCACTTCAACGTGACAAGTGCGACCACAAAGAACAGGAAAGACAAGAGCGTCTTGTTATCTGTAAGGTCTGTGCCGAAGGGGAATCCTGTCCACCAAGGGCCGAAAGCGGCATGCTGCACAAGAGGACCGAAGATGAAACCACCCACAAACAACGTCGCGACCGTAATCTTCAGCCACTTACGATATTCCTTGCGAGTGACAACCAACAAGAAAGTATAGACGGCAAACAACATGGCCACAAACATCAGCAGGATATGGGGAATCAGAATTCCTGCAGGAACATCATTGCGGAAACGAATTACGACAGGCTCATCAGCAGGATAGTCCTTGCCCCCAATTGTAATATAATACTGCAGTTTCCCCGCCACAGGCTGCACGGGCAAAGCAGCCTGCAAAGCACCGTCTTTCTGACTGAAATCCACGGTAGTATAATCGTTTTCTGTTGGATAACAGCGGTAATGAATCTGTGCCTTGGTATCAGAGGGGACACCTTTCAGCGTAACGATTTCATCGTGCTGCAAACCGTTTCTGGGTAATTTCAACTGATAGCTCTCACCATTCAGCTCCACAGTCACTTTCTTGGGATATGTAGGTCCCGTCATACGCTGGTAGACGCTCAAGGCCAATGTGATGACAACGGCCAAAAGCCAATATAAGGATTTTTTCATCTTACAGGAGGAATTAAATGAACTTGAAAGACGATTGTCTCTTCGTTCCGAAGAACTTTCACGGGAATGGTGGTGCCAGCCTTGAGCTCCGACAGACGCTCCATGTACTCATCGATGTCATTGACAGGCTTGCCATCGATTTCTTGGATAATGTCGCCGCTGCGGATTCCAGCATTGTGTGCAGGTTTCCCCGCAACCACAATGTCGGCACGAAGTCCAGGAATGGTGCTCGCGCCCATGACATCCGGCATCAGACCTAAGGTAACCTTAAAATTGGCATGGCTCATTTTCTGACTGCTCGGCACATTGATATAGTCGGGTGTCTGGGGCATTGTTGCCAATTGGGTAATCAACTCTCGTGAGAACTCAAAAGTCTGCAGCATTCCATCGTAATTCAAGGTGTTGGGCTGATCTGCCGGTGTGTGATATTCCATGTGACCACCTGTTGTAAGGAAGAGCACAGGAATGTCGGCTGCCACAAACGAAGCCTGGTCGCTAGGACCATAACCATCGGGAATACAACTGACGTGCAGCCCCGTCTGTTCAGCAATATTCTCCACCATAGCCTTGAATCCGCTACTTGTTCCTGTACCAGAAACACTCATGGCATTGTCGCGCATGCGACCCACCATGTCCAGATTCACCATAGCCACAATACCTTTTATATCATTGGGGAGATTGATGCGCTGGTTATCGCCATGCTTCATCCAATCCAGAAAGGACTTGGAACCAACAAGACCTTGTTCCTCTGCGCCGAAGAACGCAAAGATGATGCTTCGTGGCGAACGTACCTTTTTGAAGTGTCTTGCCAGTTGAAGCACCACAGCGTCACCACTGGCATTATCATCAGCACCGGGATGCACCGCCAAGGTGTCGGGACGGCGTGAACCGGAATTTTTACCACCCAGCCCCAAATGGTCGTAATGCGAACCAACGACAATGTATTCGTTCCTCAGGCGCTTGTCTTTCCCAGGAATCACTGCAATGATGTTATGGGTTGTACGTTTCTCCGTCTTCCCGTAGGTAAAGTCATGATAATAAGCCGTTTTCTTCTTCCCCTTGACAATCGGTTTGAGCTTCAGACTACGAATTTTGCCGACAATAAAATCAGAGGCAAGGGTGTCGCCGTGGGTACCTGGATACCTGCCCCCAAGTTCCTGAGAGGCCAGGTATTCCACCGTACGACGCAAGTCATCCAGTTTCATCCACGCGTCTTGGTCTGCCTGTACCTTTTGGGCATGTGCCTGCAGGACAAGTGCGAAAGTAAGGAATAGCAAAACAAATCTTTTACCCATGAATCATACCACGCTTAAATTCGGCTGCAAAGATACGACAAACAATCGAATCTCACTATCCCTATTTATAATGATTTATCAATTTAACCTGTTTTTTGGCATTTAGTCGGTTTTTTCATCAACCAGCAGTCAGCACCCCATGTGGTGGAATACAGCAGGCGGAGTTTTTGTGCTATGCTAATGAACATGGGACGGTTCTGTGTAAAAGATTTGGAGGTTTTAGAAATAAGTTATACTTTT
>CAMZHP010000147.1 GCA_947306845.1 uncultured Prevotellaceae bacterium | reverse complement strand
GAGAATTCACGGACTGTGGTTCGGAGTTCACCTACGAGAGCGTGGAGGCCATGCTCCACGAACTGCTTGCCCCATATCACATCCCCGTGCTCTGCGGTTTCCTAGGCGGTCATGGCAGCGTGAATCTGCCGCTCGTGATGGGTGCGCCTGTCACCATCGACGTGCGCAAGGACGGTGCCTCCATCGATTTCCAGATTGAGGGGCAGCAGTATGAAGTGCCCATCAATTTCTCACCGGAACATCCATGACTTTTGGACTGAAAATGTGGTAGTTTCACTTTTTTGTATTATATTTGCGGCGGCACAAGCGTTTTTCCTCAAAAAACAAAAGAACCATGAGACGACTCATCATCATTCTGACCACCATCCTCGGACTTGGGCTGACAGCCACGGCCCAGGAAGAGAAACCCCGCAAGAAAGTTGCCCTGGTGCTCAGCGGAGGAGGAGCCAAAGGCATGGCCCATATCGGTGTGCTGAAGGTGCTTGAACGAGCCGGCATGCCCATCGACATCATCACGGGCACCAGCATGGGCAGCATCATCGGAGGTCTGTATGCCTGCGGAAACGATGCGATGCGGCTCGACTCCATCGTGAGGTCGCAGGACTGGACCGAGGTGCTGTCGGACAAGGAAGACCTGAGATATCAAAGTCTGAAAGAGCGCGAGAACCATAACACCTATGCCATCTCTACCAGTCTGAAGCTGAAGAAGAAGCGTCCCACTATCGGAGGCGGCATCATCATCGGCAAGAACATCGGCAGGCTGCTGCGTAAGTTCACCATCCCTTACAATGACTCCATCGACTTCAACACCCTCCCCATCCCCTTTGCCTGCGTGGGCACCAACGTTGTGGACAACAGCGAGGTTGTATTCCACAACGGTGTTCTCAGTGACGCGATGAGAGCCAGCATGTCGATTCCCGGAGCCTTCGCGCCAGTTAGGAAAGGCAACATGGTGCTTGTGGACGGCGGACTCCGCAACAACTATCCCGCCGACATCGCCAAGGAGATGGGTGCCGACTACATCATCGGCGTGTCGGTGGCCGCCAAGTTGAAGGATGCCGACCGTCTGAGGACTACCGGTGACATTCTGCTGCAGATTGTCGACTTAAACACCAAGAACAAGTTTGATGAGAACATGGCCATCACCGACATTCCCATCAGGGTAAACACTGAAGGCTACAGCACGGCATCCTTCACCCCATCCGCTGTTGACACCCTCATCCAGCGAGGAGAAGACGAAGCGATGAAACACTGGGATGAGATCATCGCTCTCAAGGAGAAGCTCGGCCAGATCATAGCTCCCCAACAATCTCGGAAAACAAACATCGCACCTTTGTCTGACAACCCCAGATACCGAATCGGAGAACTCAAATATACCAACCTGACCCGTACAGACCAGGACTTCATCCGCAGGAAATTCCAACTGAAAGAAGGCGACAGCATCGACTCTGAGCGTGCCAACCTCATCATCACCTCCATCCGCCTCGACCTGTTCTACCAAAGTGCAGACATCCATTTGGAGCCAGATGCCGTCAATATGCCTGATGGTACCAAGGCTGCCAGAATCACGTTCATTGCCGGTGAGAAGCAGCCCAACAAGATGAACGTCGGCATCCGTTTCGACAACGAGGAGATCTTGGCGCTGCAGACAAATGTTGCCTTTCCCATCCGCAAGCGGATTCCTATGGAGTTGGACTTCACGCTCAGGTTAGGAAAACGCATCAAGGCAGAGGGTACCTGGGAGTTTCACCCTACAAACTTCCTCCACCCCTCTTTTACAGTGGGTTTCCACCGGAGTGACTTCAACCTCTATGAGTATGGTGCAAAGAGTTATGACCTCACCTACAACCGTCTGACCGCCCAAGCAGCTCCCCTGACGTTCAACTTGCGCAATTTCCATTTCAGTATCGGTGCCGCCATTGACTACTACTTCAACTACAACCTGCTGCTTGACCAGGTGGAGAGCCACTACTTTACGATGCCAGACCATGAACATTTCATCAGTTATTTCGCCAAGGTGAACTACAACAGTGAGAACAACTGGTATTTCCCCACACGAGGAAGCAAATTTTCTGCCCGCTATGCTTATTATACGGACAATTTCGTGAAGTTGAACAACAAATTAGGCTTGAGCGAGGTGAGCGCGATGTGGCGCACGAATATTCCGCTGAGCAAGCACTTGGTTTTCCAGCCCATGTTCTACGGCCGTCTGCTGCACACCGACAATTCCCCGATCATCCTGTGCAACATCATGGGCGGCGAGTGGTTCGGCCATTACATCGAGCAACAGTTGCCTTTTGCCGGCGTGGGACACATCGAGTTACAATGGGACAAATTTCTGGCGGCTCAGATGCAGGTGCAATATTCGATGACGACGAACAACCATATCCTGCTGAGGTTTGCCTATGCCCAGGATGGGGACAAATTCCGTGATGTGTACAAGTGCAAGCCTATGCTAGGTACGACGCTGAGTTATTACTACAATTCCATCGCAGGGCCGATGGGTGCGTCGGTGGGATACAGCAATGTGACCAAGAAGCCGTATTTTTATGTCAATTTGGGATTCGTATTTTAAGTGAAGAGTGAAGAGTGAAGAATAATTCTTAATTCTTAATTTCATACTTTACCCAGGGCAGGGTGATAAAGCCGGTGCTTGATGAATGAGATGAGGATTGGGATAAGGATGATGGAGAAGACTGGAGATAGTGATAGATGCCGAAGCGGACACCTTTCCAATGGCCGAAATCGACGAAGAAAGGTTGGGCGATGGGGGTGAAAAGCCGGTTGTTGGTGCTGTAGGCAAGGTGGTATTGTTTGCTCGGCATGTCGAAAGTGATACGCAGGAAGACTTTTTTTGCATGGAGTAGCGAAAGGATGCTATCCGACGAGCCATCACTCCGATAGATTTTCAGTTGGCCATTTTCTTTGGCGATGCCCAACAATTCATTGGTCTTTCCCATGCAGGCGAGACCGCAGCGTGCTCCGTCTGACAGACGCGAGACATCCATGGCTATCGTAGCGACACTCTGGTATCCCATCACTTTCTGGGTGAGGGTATTGCGCGCCTTTAGGAAGTTTTCTGCCGGAAGAGCATGGAGCGTCAGTTGGCCCCGGTGCTCCGTCAGCGACCAAGCACTGTTGTTCGGATTATGGTTCCACTGCCACTGCGGTGAGAGATTTGTCTGCTCAAAGTCGTCACTGGTCTGTGGGAGATGCCTGTTTTCCAGACCCTTTTTCACCAACGGTGACATGGACATGGGACCAGTTTCTATTTCCGATGATGTGATGAGAGGCATGGGCCAGACTGCCACTGGCTCCCCTACCCCATTGCGGTCAACATCTACTCCGATGACCGGCCAGTCGTCATGCCAGTGCATGGGTTGGAGGTGCACCACCCGTCCCAAAGCCCCATTGTGCTGGAAGTGATAGAACCACCACTCCCCCTGCGGCGTATCGACGATGGCCCCCTGATGCGGTCCGTTGACAGAAGTGGTGCCCTGTTCCAGTACCACTCTCTTTTCGTAAGGGCCGTAGATATTCTTGGAACGCAGTACCGTTTGCCATCCTGTCCCCACACCACCTTCGGGAATGGAAAGGTAATAATAGCCGTTTCGTTTGAGGAATTTGGTTCCCTCAGCCACTGGACCTGTATATACCGTGACACCCTCGTCGAGAAGTGACCGACCGTCAGCACTCATCTTATGTACGATGATGGGCCCCGCACCATGCTGGCTGCGCCCGAGATAAGCCTGTCCGTTGTCATCCCAGAACGGGCATGGGTCTTCCCAATGCCACACTGCCTTGACCATGTGCAGTGGACTCCAGGGGCCTTCCGGGCGTTCTGCCTGTGTCATGAACAGGCCCTCATGCGGTGTGCAGAAATAGATCCAGAACTTCCCGTCGTGGTAACGGATGGCAGGAGCCCATGATCCGCCGGCATAGCGCTCGTTGGTGTCCCATCCCGGCAGGTCGAATCCATGGTAGACCTGCGTGAGGATGTGCCAGTTGACCATGTCTTCGGACTCAAGAATCTGCATGCCGATGAAATGGAAGTCGGAAGCCACCATATAATACTTATTGCCTACCCTGATGACATCGGGGTCGGAATAGTCGGCACAAAGGATGGGATTGACATACGTGCCATTACCTTGGTCACCCCATTTCAGAACGGAGGTGGATGGATTGCCTGTATTGTTCCTGGCTGTATTGTTCCTGGCTTTATTGTCTTGAGCTGTCAGCGATGATATGGTCATGCAACCAAAGAGCAGCAGGATGCCTGTCAATTTCATGTTCATGGGGATAAGGATTAACGTTATGCAAATTTACACAATAATCAGCGAAAAAGGGTTTAATTACCAGAAATCTTTTTCCTGTTGAGTAAAAATTTTTAAATTTTTCTTTATTTTATTCATTGTCAATCAACGTTAAGCAAAGGGGCTGTTAACTTAAATTTATGATGAAAAAAGTATTTGGAAATTAATATATCATAAAAGAGCGAGGCTTTTGATGTGTTTAGCGATTCTACTATATATTTTTGCAACACCAACCTAATTATGCCATTCATCTTCAGATCGCTATGTTTCATCATTTCGCCTTTTGGCTCTTCCTGTTCAATGTCTTGGTGTTGTATGCTAAGGCACAGGATACCATCGTCGTTGTAGACAAAGAGACCGGCACCCCTATCCGGGAAGTAAACCTCACGACCGACAAGGGAGCAATAAGTCGCAGCAACTATCGTGGGCAAATTCCTGTGGAAGGGGTTTTTAAAAGTGCCACGCTGTCGCATGCGAGTTATCTCACCCGCGTGGTGGAGCGTGCAGAACTCAAGGATACGCTTTGGTTATTACCCCGTGAGAACCGTTTGAGCGAGGTGGTGGTTTGGGGCAAGAACAAGCAGGGCATCAACGCCATAGTGGCCAGTGCTGTGGCCGACCTCCCTGCTTATGCGCCCCCAAACAGCGGTGTTCCCTTTGACTTTAGCGAACTGATCCGCAAGAAGCCTCTCAGCCGCAAGGCCCGCAAGAAAAACAAGGAGCTGCTTGAAAACTGGGACGAGGTGTATGGGAAATAAAACATCTTTTTCTTATTTTTTTAGTTATTTGTGATAGATAAAGATACGAATCCTATTCCTTATGCTTAACAAAAGCGATCATTGACAAACTGACACAACCAGAAGGAAAGAAAAGAAGTGAGAATCACTCCAATAGGAGAAAAAGAAAGATAATGGGATAAATATAACTTACTGATCCATATATTACCACGCTGCGGAAGTCCGCAGCCACCCTCTCGCTTGAGGGTGTGTCAAAATTGAAGGAATTCCTTTTGACACATCCAATATACTGACATGTGTGTGACAAGCATTCCCCCTTACGGGGGAGGCAGACAGCAATCAAAATCATCCAATATGACAAGACGATTACGAACAAACATACCTTCTACAGAAACAGCCTGCAAACATGACATCCCGACTTTCAATTCTCCCTCTTACAAGTTCAGTCACGCCTCCGTCTTTTTTGGTGAGAAGGATATTTCCGAACAGCCTATATACATTGAGGAAGACCTGGCCAACTGCGAAGGCATCCACATCATCATTCACGACAATGAGCTCATCATCCCAGAAGAGGAGACCACCGATACGACAGAAGTCATGGAAATTCTGGTTTACAGCGATGATGACGGTCAACGTATCTATGAGAACGTAGAGATGCTGGATGACACCGGTTACAGCACCCTCAGTCTGCAAAAATGCCTCGATCGCCTTCACGTTGGGGCATATACCATCTATCTCTCAAATCTACTCTATGAGGCCGACGGTGAACCACTGTTTGAGAACCGAGACAACGTGACCGCTTTCAAATTCAGGATTCTCAGCCGCCAAGTGGTGCTCAGAGAACCCGCCCCACATGGATTCAAATTCACACGGGCTGGAAAATCCCCCTCCATGGCAGATGACAGTATCAAGATAGAGTTCAGTAACCACCGACAAGGCACTTGCTTGGATTTCTACTGCTATAATGAGCACATGGTGCTGATGTATGAGCAAAAAGACCTCCCCTCTCACATCACCTGCATGAACATGACATCGAGGCATCTGTGGCAAAGAGGTCATTATACCTGCATCTTTGACAACGGCATCATCCCTGTCGCGGCTGTAGGATTCGACATCACCCCAGATGGAAAAATCCTTTGGAAAGAAGGCATCAATGAAAGTTCGGCAGCGTATCGGCTGACACGAATCAGGGAATGTGCTCCCCAGACCTTCCTCACCATGCAGACGAATATTTGCTTGGCAGGCGACCTCCAATTCACGATGGCATGCCTGGAATGGTATGACCGCCTCGTTGTCAACAAGCTCTACGAGCGGTATGAGTGCCCCAAGGTGTATGAGAGCGCCCAACTCGACGACAGCGTCCCTTTGCCAGCCACCTACAATGCCAGTCATTCGATGGACGTCCTGTATGAAATACTGAAGGAGCAGAAAAAGCTCACCATCACACCAGCAGCCATTGAAAAGCTATCGAAGTGGTTTGCCACTGAATACGCCAAAACGACTCCCTGGGACTATGAGAAAGCCTGTCTGGTAGGCATCGAGATAGTAAAGAACTTTAACAAACGCAGACAGGAGCAACTGGATGACCATTGGTCGGACCTATACACTTTCCTTACCAGCATCGAGCCTGAAGACCTAACCTGGGATTCTTCCGACAATGCGGAGATAGAGGAACATCCGACAGCCTATGACGAGGCGATGTCAGACCTCCGAAAAATGGTGGGTTTGGGGAAGTTGAAGAGCGATCTGGAGAAGATTTTCACCCATGTGAGATTCAACCAACTCCGAGAGTCGTATGGCTTGCCTGGCAGCAGCAACAATGCCCACCACATGCTTTTCTACGGCAATCCCGGCACAGGGAAGACGACAGTGGCCAAACACATCGGAAAGATTTTCCATGCCATGGGCCTTCTCACCGACGGCGATGTGATCGTGACAGACCGCAGCAACTTGGTGGGACGTTATCTCGGAGAGACAGAGACAAACATGAAGGAATTGCTTGAGGAAGCGGAAGGAAAGGTGCTTTTCATCGATGAGGCCTACTCGCTCTTCGTCAATGACTCCGAGCGTTCAGACTTCGGCCACCGTGTCATTGAGAGTCTGCTGCCCAAGATGGCCGAGGAAAACCCCAATATGCTCATCATCATGGCAGGCTATGAGGACGAGCTCAACAATATGGTGAAAATCAATCCCGGACTGCGCGGAAGATTTGCCCACAAGATCCATTTTGACGACTACTCAGCCGATGAACTGACGCGTATCGCTCAACTGGTGCTTAAACAAGAGCGATACGAGCTGGATGAAACAGCAAAAGACTATCTGCATGACACCATCACGGAAGCCGTCGCCAATAAGAGCCGCCTGTTCGGCAATGCGCGATGGGTGGGACAGTATGTGCACAACGGCATCCTGCCCGCGATGGCCGAGCGTGTGATGACATCAGGGAAAGCTGATGAGCGGACCTGTCAACTCATTCTCAAATCAGACATTGAAAAAGCCTGGGCGGAATATGCTCCCAAGGAGAGCAGGAATGTGCAAATAGGATTCCAGCTCCCGGGAGTTCAGAAGGAGAAGAATCCGAAGAAATAGATGACTGCCACCCAAGTGCGGTTTTTCATATTTCTCACATTGCCAACGTTCCTGCCGTCTTTGTAAACATCTCCGTTGGAGCGGATTTCACCCACTCTTCTTCCCTCCTGGTAAACATCACCGTTTGATCGAATCTCGCCTACTCTTCTTCCCGATTGGTAGATGTCACCATTGGAACGGATCTCCCCCTTTCTGGAGCCACTGACATAGATATCGCCATTGGAGCGTATCTGTCCCACATTTCGGCCGTTGATATACACTTCACCATCAGGCCGGATGGACCCCACCTGTCGGCCATTGAAATAAAGATCGGAATTGGAGATAGACGTGACTGATGATGACGAG
>CAMZHP010000146.1 GCA_947306845.1 uncultured Prevotellaceae bacterium | reverse complement strand
CCGACGGGATAATAATTATCGGCAAGGGAGCATTCAGTTGCTGCCACCTCGACAATCTGACTATTCCGGAAGGGGTCGTTACCATAGAGGACAATGCGTTTTACAGCTGTAGACAGGCAAGCCTCAGCCTCCCCAACAGCCTGCGTAGCATAGGAAGCTCTGCTTTTGCCGTTTGCGACTTCAAAAACATCGACCTCAAGAATGTGGAGGAGATAGGTGACTATGCCTTTGAGCACAGCAACCTCACTACCCTGGCCATCCCGGCTAGTGTCCGCCATATCGGCAAAAACATCATCAAGGAATGCCGCGACATCACACATGTCGAGGTGGAAGAGTCCAATCCATATTATGACTCACGTGGGGGATGCAACGCCCTGATGGAGACAGGCACAGGCAAACTAATCGCAGGGCACAGTAAGAGCGTTATCCCGTCAGACACAAAAATCATTGGAGAAGAAGCCTTCTACAATTCATCATTTGGAAGCGGCATGACTCTTCCGACGGGACTGGTGAGTATAGAGGACAAGGCTTTCTACTGCACCTTCATCAAGAAACTTGACATACCGGAAGGAGTCACCACCATCGGCGAAAAAGCTTTTGAGGGATGCTATTATGCGAAAGGAATCAGCCTGCCTTCCTCACTCACCAACATCGGTGATTCGGCTTTCAGGACCAATTCAGACGAGGTTCACCACGTGTATGTCAGGACAAAGACCCCGCTGGCCATCCCCGACGTCTTCTTCGGGCACAGCCAGGTGGATTATCTCTATGTTCCCAAGGGAAGCAAGGCCGCCTATATGGCTGCCGACCATTGGAATCATTTCAATGTCATAGAGATGACGGGTGTCAGGGGCGACCTGAATTTCGACGGAAAGGTGACGGTGGCCGATGTCATGATATTAGTCAACAATATTCTCAACACAGAAACAGCATATAAGCCCCTCTTTCTTTGTGATCTCAACAACGACAACAAAAGCACGGTTACAGATGTCATGCAAATGGTAGAAATGATATTGAAGAAATAACGACTCACCTTCCAAATCTGAAATTTCATTCATTACTACTATTGGAATGACAATTTCTGGAGTCTGCTTCGCAGTCGTTCTGCCTCTGACTTCCGGATGGCAAGTGTGATGGAACACGCATTGTCGAACGTCTGGCTGACAATGCGGGGCGAGAGTTCCTTGACAACTCTCATGACATCGTTCATCATGACATAGGGAAAGTCGTATGTGACGGTTTCCTCTATCATGCGCGACACCACCTGACTGTGAGCCAGGGCATCTGCAGCCGCGGTACGATAAGCCACGATCAGTCCACCCGTTCCGAGGTTGACTCCACCATAATAGCGCACGACCACGATGAGGATGTCGGTGAGGGACATGCTGTTGATCTGTCCCAGGATGGGTTTGCCCGCCGTGCTGCTGGGTTCTCCGTCATCATTGGCACGGAATTCCTTGCGCTCCGGTCCGAGCATATAGGCATAGCATACATGGCGGGCATCATAGTATTTGGTACGGTAAGACGCCACGATATCACGAATTTGCTCGACAGACGTCACATGATGAGCATAGGCGAGAAACTTACTCCGTTTTTCGGAATAGAATCCCTCGCCCACACTATCCGTGATGGTGAGAAACTCGTCGTCGCTCATGAGAGTTTGTGGATGACAAGGCCTGAACGCAGTTTCGGTTCAAACCAAGTGGCCTTTGGCGGCATGATGTTGCCGCTATCAGCGATGTCCATGATTTGCTTCATCGATACGGGATAAAGCGCCAAGGCAAGCCGCATCTCGCCGCTGTCGACACGACGCTGCAGTTCGCCCAGTCCGCGCAGTCCGCCCACAAAGTCGATGCGGTTGGAGCCTCGGAGGTCCTTGATGCCCAGAATGGCATCAAGAATGAGCCTTGACGAGATATCGACATCGAGCACCCCGATAGGGTCGCTGTCATCGAATGAGCCAGGAATAGCCCTGAGCCGGAACCAATGTCCGTCGATGTAGAGCGAGAACTCATGCAGCTGTTTGGGCTTATAGATGTCCGTTCCCATATCATCAACGAAGAAGTTCTTGCGCAGAGCCTCAAAGAACTCCGCCACAGTGAGTCCGTTGAGGTCGGTAACGACACGGTTGTAGTCGAGGATGGTCAGCTGTGATGCCTGGAAGCAAACAGCCATGAAGTAATTGTACTCCTCGTCGCCCTTGTGGTTAGGGTTCTGCTTTTGCTTCTCAGCTCCCACGAGAGCAGCTGCAGCAGAGCGGTGATGCCCGTCGGCAATATAAAGATATTGCATCTTGGCGAACTCCCGTGTGATGACTCCTATGTCATCGCGGTCGGAGATGATCCAGAACTGATGGCGGAATCCGTCGATGGGAGCGATGAAGTCATACTCTGGTTCCGTCTCGGCATATCTTGAGATGACACGGTCGAGGACATCATTGTCGGGATAGGCGAAGAACACCGGCTCGATGTTGGCATTGTTGACACGCACATGCTTCATACGGTCCTCCTCCTTGTCGCGGCGGGTGAGCTCATGTTTCTTGATGCGCCCCTGCATATAGTCATCGACATGCGCGGCCACGACGAGTCCGTATTGTGTTTTCCCATTCATGGTCTGCGCATAGATATAGTAGTGTTCTTCCTTGTCTTGGACGAGCCAGCCACGGTCTTGGAATTTTTGGAAGTTCTCTGCCGCACGCTCATACACCTTGGGGTCATACTCGCTTGTTCCCGGCTCGAAGTCGATTTCCGGTTTGATGATATGGTAGAGGCTCATCTCGTTGTCGCCGGCCTCCTGGCGGGCTTCCTCTGAATTGAGCACATCATACGGGCGCGACTCCACTTTCTCCACAAGATCGCGCGGCGGCCGGATGCCACGGAAAGGTTTTACTGTTGCCATAATTTAGTATAGTGTGACTAGGTTTTTAGGGGGACTAGAGGATCTAGAGATTCTAGAGGATCTAGAGATTCTAGAGATTCTAGAGATTCTAGGAAAAAGACAGAGGTGCGCCAAAGAGCGCACCTCTGGGGGTAGGATTTTTACTTATTGACTTGGAATTTGGTGCATCCCTCAGCGAAGAAGGCGTTGATCTGCCTGGCTGCTGCAATGCCCGCATTGATATTGGCCTCCGCTGTCTGTGCGCCCATCTTCTTGGGGGTGCTGAAATAGCGTCCCTCGAAAGCAGCGAATTCAGCGTCAGCATCGGGTTTGATGTCGGTGACAAACTTAAGATCCTCACGGTCTTTCATCAGCTGGATCAGCTCTGGCTCATTGATGACCTCCTTGCGAGCAGTGTTGACGAGGATGCCACCTTTCTTCAGCTGCCCCACGACGGCATAGTTGATGCTCTCCTTGGTCTCAGGAGTTGCCGGGATATGGAGGGAGACGACATCACAGTTCTTGAACAGCTCGTCCTGGTTGGCGACAGCATGCACGCCAGCAGCCTCAATGACATCTGCCGGGCAGTAGGCATCGTAAGCATACACATCCATTCCGAATCCTTTGGCGATGCGAGCCACATTTCGGCCCACGTTACCAAATGCGAGGATACCCAGTTTCTTGCCCAACAGCTCGCTGCCAGACTTTCCGTTGTAGAAACCACGGACAGCCATCACGAGAAGTCCGAAGACGAGCTCAGCCACTGCGTTGGCGTTCTGTCCTGGAGTATTCTCTGCCACCACCTTGTGAGCGGTAGCTGCGGTCAGGTCGATATTGTCGTAGCCAGCGCCAGCGCGCACTACGATTTTGAGATTTTTGGCGGCGTCGAGCACTTCGGCATCCACCTTGTCGGAACGTATGATCATGGCGTCGGCATCTGCCACTGCCTCCAGCAGCTGAGCCTTCTCTGTGTATTTCTCGAGGAGCACCAGCTGGTGTCCTGCGCCTTCCACTTCCTTTCGAATACCCTCAACGGCAGCAGCTGCAAAGGGCTTCTCTGTTGCGACCAATACTTTCATTTGTCTTTTTATCTTCGTTTAATTGTTTGCCTCAAACTCTTTCATGCACTTGACCAGAGCCTCTACGCCCTCGATGGTCTGTGCATTGTAGCAACTTGCGCGGAATCCGCCGACGGAACGGTGTCCCTTGATGCCCACCATGCCCTGAGCGGTGGCAAACTCGAGGAACGGCTTCTCCAGTTCCTTGTACTCCTCTGCCATGACGAAGCAGATGTTCATGAGCGAGCGATCCTCCTCTGATGTGACGGTGCCACGGAAGAGTTTGTTGCGGTCGATCTCACCGTAAACGATCTCAGCACGCTGCTTGGCCAGTTTGTCCATAGCCTCTACGCCACCGCTCTTCTTGATCCAGCGGAGAGTCTCCAGTGCGCTGTAAATGGGCACCACAGGAGGTGTGTTGAACATAGAGCCCTTCTCCACATGAGTGCGATAGTCGAGCATAGTGGGAATGGGGCGCGGAGCACGTCCGAGGGTGTCGTCCTTGACGATGACGAGTGTGACACCCGCCATGGCCAGGTTCTTCTGTGCGCCACCATAGATGCAGTCGTATTTGGCCACATCGATGGGACGGCTGAAAATATCCGATGACATGTCGGCAATGAGCCTTACATTGACATCGAGGTCTTTGCGGATTTCTGTTCCGTAAATGGTATTGTTGGTGGTGATATGCAGATAATCGGCATCGTCCGGGCATGTCCATCCTTTGGGGATGAAGGTGTAGTTGGCATCAGCCGATGAAGCCACCTCGACGACCTCGCCGAAGAGTTTGGCCTCTTTCATGGCTTTCTTTGCCCATGTGCCAGTGTTGAGATAGGCAGCCTTCTTGATGAGGAAATTGTAGGGAACCATGCAGAACTCAATCGATGCGCCTCCACCGAGGAAGATAACGGAATAACCCTCAGGGATTTGGAGGAGTTCCTTGATAAGAGCCACTGCCTCGTCGACAACTGGCTGGAAGTCCTTAGCCCTGTGGCTGATTTCTGCGAGCGACAGGCCGCTTCCGTTGAAGTCTAAGATCTGCTGTGCCGTTTTCTCGATGACCTCACGCGGGAGGATGGAGGGACCGGCATTAAAATTGTACTTCTTCATCTGAATGTTTTTTAAATAATTATTTAATGCTTTGAAGTCTTTTCAATTCGTGCGCGAAGTTACTCCATTTTGGCGAAAGGAGCAAATATTTCGGGATGGTTTTTGTCAAAACATCATCCTTGTGCTTACGTAATCTGTCATTTACTGTTGTTTTCCCACATCAGGCTGACATTTTGCAATTTGTGGTTGACAAAAAGAGTTATTGCCGCAGTTTTTCTCTCAAGGCGTCGATTTCCTCAAATTCTCGCCCCATATTGAGATTGAGATAGATGGTATAGAGTGCCGGCACCCATTTGGCCTGTTGTGTGGGTGCCATGCTTCTGAAACGCTCCATATAGGGCCGGCTTTGCTCATAGAGCGCGTTCACCGCCTTGCGTTTTTTCCTTGTGCGCTGCATGGTGCGGTCGAGTTCCACGGCCTGGTTGTAATAGGCGAGTCCCATGTTGCACCATGCATCAGGCAGGCTATCGTTGATGGCGAAGAGCTTTTGGGTGATGCTGATGCAGTCCTTATATTGTCCGGCATTGAGAAGCGCGCTGCTTTTGGCGAAAAGAAACAGCGAGTTGGTGCTGTCGGCAGCGAGAGCATTGTCGATGAAGACATTGGCGGAATCTGTCATCGCCCTGCTGTTGTAATAATCGATGAGGCGTGGGAAGAAGAAATGGTGAGAAGGGGTATGTGCGAACCCTCTCCGCAACGTGGCGATATAAGCAGTGGTGTCGCCTTCCAGCAAATGCATCTCGGCGACACATTGCAGTATGTTGTCGAGGTGAGCGGTATCGGTTTCTGCCAGTTCACGGTATTTCATCACGCGCTCAGGCTGTCTGAGCCTGTAAGCGGAGTAAAGGGCCCAATAGGCAGCCGTCGGCATGAGGCTGTCGTTCTCCATGTAATTGCGTGCGGCAAACAATGGCTGGCGGGCGCAGTCAATATAGGAATCGTAATAATTCCATGAATTGTCGAAGTCGAGTTTTCTCAGGAAGAATGTGCCAGCATTGTAGAGATTGGGTCTGAGTGTATGGAGCCATTCCGCGTTTTTCTCCCGATGCCGGATATTGACCCTTCCTTTCTTGTCGGGCAGCGCCTCTACGCTGTCGAACGCCTCGCAGATGAGGAACAGTTTGCGAGCAGTGGAGAAGAGAGCGGCAGTATCATATTTCTGTTTGAGATACAGTTTCTCATTTCCCTGCTCATATTGTTTCCTGACCGTCTCCTGCAAAGTGAGCCATATCTTCTCATTGCGACGGTTGGCCGAGTCATTCAGCAAGTCACTCATCATCATCTCTGCCCTCGCCAGATCCTTTCCGTTCTTGACGAGTGTCTGCGCCTGAGCAATGACCTTTTTCTGAGCCATCACAGAAGGCGTCATGCAGAGTATGAGTAAAAAGGATAGATACAATTTCAAACCAATACAATTTATCCGGCACATAGAAGCATTACTTTCATTTTTGCCTTTGAGGACGGAGGCTTATCAATCTAAAAAACGAAAAAGTGTAATTTCAATTGTTATTTTAAAAATGGGGTGCGCCCCTTTTCAGCGCACCCCTTTGTTGTGTTGAATTTTCTTTAATGTGTATCAGCCTCGGCAGCCTTGGTGCGCGGGTCTTCGTCACCATAGAGCTGATAGCAGCAGCGATAGAGCGGGTAACCCCAGTTGGCTTTTTCCTTCTTGGGATCCAACTCCTTGGCTTTCTGCAGATAGCCGAGAGCCTCCTCATAGATGGGTCGGATCTGGCTCATGGCAGCCTCGGGCACACGTCCTGTCTTGCCAGCAGCACGGTTGGCAGCGGCAGAGGCACGGTCGAGCTGGCAAGCACCGAGATAGGTCAGGATCTGAGCATTTTCAGGCTGTGTGCTGAGCGCTTTTTTGAAGTGCTCTACGGCATCGTCAAGTTTCTGATCGAGCATAGCATTCTGTCCGCGCACTGCCCACACGATGAAGTTGTTGGGATCTGACTGAAGTTTCTTGTTGAAGAGCGCATCCATCTCAGCATTCATCTTGAGTCCGTTGTACATGCTGACGAGAGTTCCGAAGAGGTTCTCATCATCGGGAGAAGCAGCGAGCTGGCCCTCCAGATTGCGAGCATAGTTGATGGAGTCCTGACGTGTCTTGAGGCTTTCCTGCACGACAGTCAATTTGAGGTTGCGAGCCTCCTTGGCCCACTTCTCATCCTTCATGGCAATGTCGCAGTATTTGTTGCATGCATCAATGTCCTTGTTCTGATATGCATAGTAAGCTGCGAGGTATGCGAACTGTGCAGTGTTGTCGGGATCTTCGTTGATACCTTTAGCCTTGTTGTCAGCTTCTGTCTTGGCCACCAGGGGAGCGAAGAGCGGATCTGCATGCATGTCGACATACTTGGCGAAATACTTGTATGCGTTCTTTGAATCATTGTTCTGATAATAGGTAATGCCTGCGTTGGCGAGGGTTCCGCGCTGGTCGTAGATGCGCTGTGCGTTATTATCGTGGAACTTGGGTTTGATTTTGCCTTTGGCATCTGGTTTCTGGTCATATTTCTCACACTCCACAGCAGCGTCGAGGGCATTGATCAGCGAAGTGTAAAGTCCGATAGAGTCAACAGGTTCCTCCTTGCCATTTCCCATCTGCTTGACAGCTTGGTTGGTGGCAATGGTAGCGTTCTCATGCTGAACTTTTGCCATAGCGAGGTCAACAAGCTTGTTGTAGGCTGCCGCCTTCTCAGCATCGTTGGCGAGTTGGGAAAGCCCAGACTGGAGCAGACTTGCTGCGTCGTCATACGTCTTGGCCTTCAGGATTGACTTGAGGGTAGGTGAGTTACCCGCAAAGGCTGTAGAAGCAGCTACTGCCATCAAAGCCACAATCATCATTTTTCTCATAATCATTAATATTAAAAAGGTTGATAAATTCTTTATTTATTGAAAATTGAATATTGAAAATTGAAAATTGAATATTGAAAATTGAAAATTAGG
>CAMZHP010000145.1 GCA_947306845.1 uncultured Prevotellaceae bacterium | reverse complement strand
GAGCAGAGAGCCAAACGGAAGAAATAAAAGATGAAGGATGAAGATTTGATAGCAACGCTAACAAGACTTCATCCTTCATCTTTTATTCTTTATATTCTTTATCCTTCATCCAACATGATACCGGTAAGGATGCGCCCGGAGTTGATGCCAAGCCGCCGGGCAGAGAAAAAGCGGTCGGCTTGGGCATAGGTGCAGACGCCTGATATATGGATGGCACTGGCAGGAACGCCCATTGCCAAGAGTGACAGGCGGTTGGCTTCCCATAAGTCGATATGCCACTTGGCGTATCGGCGGGCGATGCGCTCCATGTCAAAGCCAGCGTTCTCAAAAGCCTCATACACCTCATCACCCACCTCAAAATTTTCCAGAGAGATGCCGGGACCGATGACCGCCCTGAGCTGGGATGCCTCGGTAGCATAGGCTGTCGCCATGGCCTGCACGGCTCTCTCCGTGATGCGTGCTACAGTTCCCCGCCAACCGGCATGGATGGCAGCACAGGCATGGTGGGCAGCGTCGTACAGCAGTACGGGGATGCAGTCGGCAGTGGACACCCCGACACACATGCCCGGCATATCGCTCATCACGGCATCCACACCTTCCAGCAACTGTGCTTGGTCGGATTTCGGCAGCGACAGCCATCCGGCATCAATTTTCCTTATTTCAGTTCCATGCACCTGATGAGGATACACCAAATGTGCGCCATCGATGCCGAGCAGACGGCATAATGACGCATAATTGATGGCGATGTCTTGCTCATCGTCGCCACAGTAGTGGTTGACATTGAATTCGGCATACGGGCCCTTGCTCACTCCACCCATTCTGGTGGTGCTGAAGGCTGTCACGCCTGGGGCGATGTCATAGCGCAGCAAGCGAGGGACAATGCCGTCAGGGTTTGTTTCGGCAGAGATCATGGTTGCTCGTCGTCGTACTCAAAATCATCGAGGTCTTCGATGTCGTCCTCATCCACAAACACGATCTCGTCGTCCTCACCTTCGGCTGACATTTCCAACAGGAATTTCGACAGGTCCTTGTCGCGGTGGACGAGCGTGTCCTCTGCCATGATGGTCTGCAACTTGTTGCTCTCACTGTTGAGCTCGCGCCATAGCACATTTTTCAGCTCCTCCAGTCCGAACCCGGTGACTGCTGAGATAAACACAGCTTCCACGTCGGTGGGCAGCGTCTCGCGCAGCATCTCCATCAGCTCATCATCAAGTAGGTCGCATTTCGTCACGGCCAGCACGCGGTGCTTGTCGAGCATCTCGGGGTTGAAATTCTCCAGTTCATGCAGCAGCACCTCATATTCGTGGCTGATGTCATCGGTGTCGCCTGGCACCATGAAGAGCAGCAGTGAGTTGCGTTCGATATGGCGCAGGAAGCGCAGTCCCAGCCCCTTGCCCTCGCTCGCCCCTTCGATGATGCCGGGGATGTCGGCCATGACAAACGACTGCTTGTCGTGGTAGCCCACGATGCCGAGCGACGGTTCCAGCGTGGTGAAGGGATAGTTGGCAATCTTGGGACGGGCGCTCGACAGCGACGAGAGCAGTGTTGACTTACCTGCGTTGGGGAAGCCCACCAGTCCGACATCAGCCAGGAGCTTGAGTTCGAGGATGATGGTCATCTCCATCATCGGCTCACCGGGCTGCGCATAGCGTGGAGCCTGGTTGGTGGCGGAGCGGAACTGATAGTTGCCCAGTCCGCCCCGGCCGCCTTTGAGCAGGCAGACCACCTGTCCGTCGTAGGAGATGTCGCAGACATATTTGCCTGTCTCGGCATTGTACACCACCGTGCCGCACGGCACGTCGATGTACTCATCCTTTCCTTTGGTGCCGTGGCATTTGTCCTTGCCGCCGTTGCCTCCGTGCTGCGCGAAAATGTGGCGCTGGTATTTGAGGTGGAGCAGGGTCCAGTAGTTGTGGTTGCCGCGAAGGTAAACGCTTCCTCCGTCGCCTCCGTCGCCCCCGTCGGGTCCGCCGTTGGGATTGTATTTCACATGGCGCAGGTGCATGGAACCCCTGCCGCCCTTGCCCGAGCGGCAGCAGATTTTCACATAGTCAACGAAATTCGACTCCATCGCCTACAGTGCGTCTACGACCTGGCAGATGTCGCCAAAAATGCGGTCGAGCTCACCCAGTCCGTTGATCTGATGGCGGATGCCGTCGTTCTCATACCATTCGATGAGCGGTGATGTCTGACTGTGATACACGTCGAGGCGCTTCTTGATGGTCTCTGCGTTGTCGTCGCTGCGGCCGCTCTCCTCGCCACGCTTGATGAGACGATTCATCAGTTCCTCCTCGGGTACGGCAAGCTCGATCATGGCAGCCACCTTGTGACCACGGTCGGCGAGCATCTTCTTCAGTGCTTCGGCCTGGGGCACGGTGCGGGGGAATCCGTCAAAAATCACGCCCTTGTGCGAGGGACCGTAGGTGTCGTAGACCCCGGCCAGCATGTCCACGATCAGGCTGTCGGGCACCAGCATGCCGTCATCGATGTATTGCTTGGCAATCTTGCCCAGTTCCGTACCATTCTTGATCTCTGCGCGGAGCACGTCGCCCGTGGAGATGTGGTTGAGCCCATACTTTTTGATGAGCAGGTCGCTCTGAGTGCCTTTTCCCGACCCCGGAGCTCCGAAAATCACGATGTTCTTCATATTCTCTTGTTTGGGTGTTTCATTTTCTGGTACCAGCGTGTAGATGTCTCTCAAGCCGCGTCCCTGCTGGTTGTAGTCGAGACCATAGCCTAAGATGAAATCGTTGGGGATGCGCATCACCACATAGTCAAGGTCGAGGTCCACCTTCAGCTTCTCGGGCTTGAGTAGCAGCGTGCACACATGCACCGACTCGGGGTTGCGTGTGCCGAGCGACTCCATCATTTGTCGGATAGTGGTGCCTGTCTCCACGATATCCTCCACGATGATCACGGTGCGCCCCGAGAGGTCTTCGTTGATGCCGATCACCTCGGTCACCTTGCCCGTAGATGTGGTGCCTTGATAGGAGGCGAGCTTCACGAATGAAATCTCGCAGGGGATGGTGATGCGCCGCATCAGGTCGGCGGCGAAGATGAACGATCCGTTGAGCACGGCGAGGAAGATGGGGTTCTTGCCGGCCATGTCACGGTTGATTTGTGCGGCCACGGTATCAATTCTTTTGATGACCTCGGCTTCAGGAATCGAAATCCTGAATTTCTTGTCCAGTACTTGGATGGTGTCCATGATGGCTTTTTGTATTTTGTGTTAATGCGGAAGCAAATTTAGCAAAAATATGGGAAACAATGATGATATGTTGGGTATATTTTTGTAATTTTGCATCGATATGAAGATATTTACTGGCACTCAAATTCAAGAGCTCGACAAATATACGATTGAGCATGAGCCCATTAAGTCCATCGACTTGATGGAGCGGGCGGCAAGGGCACTCACGAAGGCCATCGCTGCCGAATGTACCCTTGCGGAGAAAATGGTGGTCTTTGCCGGACCTGGCAACAATGGCGGCGATGCACTCGCTGTCTCGCGCATGCTGGCCGACCGTGGCTACGACATCTCCGTGTTTCTGTTCAACACCAAGGGGAAACTGTCAGAGGACTGCGCCGAGAACAGGAAACGCGCCCTCGAGAACGGCAACATCAAGAATTTCATCGAGGTGACCAAGGAGTTTGACCCGCCTGCCCTTACCGAGGATACGGTAGTGATCGACGGCCTTTTCGGAACGGGACTCGCCAAGCCCCTTGAGAGCGGATATGCCTCGTTGGTGAAGTATATCAACCAGTCGCCGAGCCGTGTCATCAGCATTGACATGCCGTCGGGACTGCTGACGGAATGCAACACCTACAACATCCAGGCAAACATCATCCGTGCCGACCTCACCCTCACCCTCCACACCCGTAAACTCGCGCTCCTCTTTGCCGACAACCAACAGTATGTGGGACGGCTGAAGGTGCTCGACATCGGTCTGTCGGAGGAATATATCCGCAACACCCATTCCTCGTACACCATGCTGGAGGTGGATGACCTGCGCCCCTTGCTGATGCACCGCAGCGACTTCGTGCACAAGGGGAATATGGGGCATGCGCTGCTCATCGCGGGCAGCTATGGCATGGCTGGTGCAGCCATCCTGGCAGCCAAGGCCTGTCTGCGCTCCGGCGTGGGGAAGCTCACGGTGCACACTCCCAAGAACAACTGCGGGGTCATGCAGATGACAGTGCCAGAGGCCGTGCTGTCGGTGGACTACGAGGACGCTTATTTCTCGGATGCCGTCGCTGCCGATGAGTTCGATGCCCTGGGCATCGGACCGGGACTGGGACAGGTGGAGGGAACGGCTATCGCACTCATCGCGCAGCTGAGGCGTACCAATGCCCCCACTGTCGTGGATGCCGACGCCCTCAATATCCTGGCAAGCCACAGGGCATGGATGCAGCAACTGCCCAAGAACATCATTCTGACACCTCATCCCAGGGAGTTTGACCGGCTGAGCGGCTCGCGCAGCAGTGATGACTACGAGCGCCTGATGAAGGCTGTGGATATGGCGGTGAGACTGCAGGTGTATATCCTGCTCAAAGGCCACTACTCGGCACTCTGCCTGCCCGACGGGAAGGTGATCTTCAACACGACTGGCAATTCCGGCATGGCAACGGCAGGGGCGGGCGACGTGCTCACCGGCATCATCACCGGACTGCTGGCCAGAGGCTATCACCAGAGAGAGGCTTGTCAGCTGGGCATGTTCCTGCATGGACTGGCTGGCGACATCGCCGTGCGCGAAAAGGGGAAGGAGTGCCTCATCGCCAGCGACCTCATCGAGTGTCTGCCCGAAGCCTTCAAGACTCTGTATGAGAGAAGAAAGTGAAGAATGAAGAGTGAAGAGTGAAGAATTTTAAGGATTAAGGATTAGGAATTAAGGATTAAGAATTAGGAATTAAGGATTAAGAATTATGATTACCACTGCCAAAATGGCGGTGCGATAGGTAGGGATGCGGTGTATCGCTTCCGTCAACTATGAAATAGCTCTGAATCAGCTCTGAATAAACTCTGAACCAACTATGAACTATGAATTATGAAATGTGAACTAAAAAAGCATATCTCTCACCCCTCACCTCTCACCCCTTACCTCCTAAAAAGGGCCTTGGTGCTGATGGCTGTAATGCTGGCCACTGCTTCGTGCACCACCCATTACACGGTGAGCAGCGTGGAGCGCACCCGCTTGCTCATCGACAAGAGGTATGACCGCCCCATGACCGATGAGGTGAGCACCTTTATGAAGCCCTTCAAGGCAAAGGTGGACAGCCTCATGTCGCCCGTACTCGGAAGGGCAGCCCAACCGTTGCAGGCCTACCGGCCGGAAAGTCCGCTGAGCAATCTCTTGCCTGATGTACTGGTGTGGGCAGGCAAACTGTATAATGAGAAGCCTGATTTCGGCGTATATAACATGGGAGGAATCCGTGCCTCGTTTGCCAAGGGCAACATCACCATCGGCGATGTCTTCGAGGTGGCTCCCTTTGAGAACAAGATTTGTTTCATCACGCTCAGCGGTGAGAAGGTACTGGAACTGCTGGGGCAGATTTGTTTCCGCAAGGGTGAGGGCATCAGCCATGAGGTGCGCATCAAAGCAACACCCGAGGGCAAGCTCATCCATGCCACTATCGACGGCAAGGAGATAGACCCCAGTGCGCAATACCGCATCGCCACCATCGATTATGTGTCGCATGGCAATGACCGCATGACGGCATTCAAGAGCGGCACCGACCGGCGGGAGCTGACCAGTGACGATGACCTGCTGCGCGCTGTCATTATGAAATATATCAAGGAGAAGACAGCCAACGGACAGGAGGTGGACTGCCAGATTGAAGGACGATACATTGTGGAGGAATAGATGATGAACATGAGAAAAACTATCTGCACCCTGCTGGCTGTGGTGGCGATGACAGCTGCACAGGCTCAGCAAAAGGAATTGGTCATCCTGCATACCAATGACACGCACAGCACCATCATGCCCCTCAGTCCTAATCTGGCCGATACGGCGGTGGCGGGACGTGGTGGCTTCATCCGTCGCCTGGAGTTCCTCAGACAACAGCGGCAGCAGCATCCCGACCTGCTTTATTTCGACAGTGGCGACTTCTCGCAGGGCTCACCCTATTACACCTTGTTCCAAGGTGATGTGGAGGTGGGGCTGATGAACAAAATGGGCATCGATGCCGCCACCATCGGCAATCATGAGTTCGACTATGGCCTGGACAACATGGCCCGGCTGTTCCGCATGGCCAATTTCCCCATCGTCTGTGCCAACTACGATTTCACGGGGACATCTTTGGAGGGCGTAGTGAAACCTTATGTCATCATCAAGCGCAATGGGGTGAAAATCGGGGTGTTCGGACTTGCTCCGAAACTCGACGGGCTGGTGGAGAAAGCCAACTGTCAGGGCATCGAATTCCTCGACCCAGTGAAAAAAGGACTGGAGGTGGCTTCCTTCCTGAAAAAGAAGAAGAAATGCGACCTTGTGATCTGCATCTCCCATTTGGGGTGGGACACCGACCTGGATGATGACATCGAGATGATACAGGGCTCGCGCAACATCGACCTGGTGCTGGGCGGACACTCACATACCTATTTCACTGATCTTCGCTACGAGAAAGACCTCGACGGGCGCAATATTCCCACCGACCAGAACGGCAAGCACGGTATCTGGATCGGAAAAATGACGGTGAAGCTGAAGAAATGAAACAAAAAATGCGGTCCTGGGGATTCCCAGGACCGCAACCTCCTTTATGTTTCATTTGAAAATACTAAGGAAGGCTGATTGCCTCATTCGGGCAGGTGTCTGCGCATGCGCCGCACTCTGTGCAGAGGTCGGGGTCGATGGAGTAGATGTCGCCCTCGGAGATTGCCTCATTGGGGCACTCGCTGATACATGAACCGCAAGCAATGCAGTTGTCGCCAATTACGTAAGCCATAATTTAATTGTATTAATGTTAGTAAATATTTGCTTTTCCTCTTCGGAATACCTACTTTTTAGGTGATGCAAAGATAGGTTTTTATTTTGAAATACCTACAAATGGGGAGCAATATTTTTGTTATTTATAACGATTCTAAATAAATGGCCATGCAATAAGCTGGTGGAATTGTCGTTATTATAATATGAAAAAGCGTATGCTGGCCCTTGTCGGGTCTTTTCTCATCATTATGGTCTCCGCCGCCCAGGACAGGAAGGTGGAAAACAAGCCATATATCGACCTGAGGCAGTTCCATTTCGGCGTTCTGGTGGGAACCCACCTGCAGGACATCGAGTTTCTCAATGTCGGGCCGCAGCTCATCGAGCAGGAGGATGGCACGCGTGTGGAGAAACTCATCTCCTGTGACCAGGATCGATGGGATGCCGGATTCAATGTCGGTGTGCTGGGCGAACTGCGCCTGAATACCAATTTTCAGTTGCGCATCGCCCCGGCGATGTATTTCGGCACGCGACACATCTCTTTCTACAATCATACCGATGAGCTGACCATTCAGGAGGTGCAGACGATGAAGACAGCCTATATTTCGTCGGCTGTTGATCTGATCTTCGCCGCGCCCCGTTTCAACAACCACCGCCCGTATGTCATGGCGGGCATCAATCCGATGATCAACCTGTCGGGAAAGGACAATGACTATCTGAAGCTCAAGCGCTACGATGTGTTTGCCGAACTGGGTATCGGCTGCGACTTCTACCTGCCTTTTTTCAAGTTGCGTCCTGAGTTGAAGTTCCTCTACAGCCTCACCAACAGCCTTGACACCGACCATGTCAATCATCTGAAAAACCGTGAGATGATCATGTACACGAATTCTGTCTCCAAGGCTCGCACCAAGATCATCGCCCTCACTTTCTATTTCGAGTAATTTCCGGATAATCAGAGGAAATGGCTCTAAGGAGCCAAGGAGCTAAAGAGTCCTTTGGACAAAGAGAACTCTCTTCTGCTCCCCGTCTCCGTAACCATTCAGCGAATCATCTTTTTGAGTCGCCTTCGGCGAGAACCAACGGTCG
>CAMZHP010000144.1 GCA_947306845.1 uncultured Prevotellaceae bacterium | reverse complement strand
GACGGAGAAAGTGCCTGTCAGTCCTGACTGCGGAAGGATGAAATCAGCGGTCGCCTTTCCGAAACTATCGGTGACCACCTCCCGTTTTTCTATATCTTTACGGTTGGCGTCACGCAGTACCACGGTGAGTTTCTCTCCCTCCATCGCGCTTGCATCCAAGCCCCCTTTGACTTGGAATTTAATAATAGCGACATGCACGGTTTGTCCGGGCCTATATATACTCCTGTCTGTAAACAGTTGTACCGACTTCCGGTCGGCGACACTGTTGTAGGAATAGTTCGACATCCACATCGACTGCTTGGGGCAATACTTGTCGTCAGCGGTGTAGAGGTAATAATCGCCACTGGAATATCTCCGCTCCGGCATTTTTACGACGGTATCGCCCTTAGGTCCGAAATTGATGAGCGTATCTTTCTTATACGAAACGATTTTGAGTTTTGCATCCTTCAATGGTTGACCTGTCGTTGCACTCACCGCCACCATCCTCATTTGGTCATTTGGCATGGGCTGCGCAAGAAGGTAAACGTCAGAAACATAGAACAGCGTCCTTGCTGTGCTGATGTTTTTCTCATTCGTGTCAAACTCAGCGAGATACATCCCCCTTTCCAGAGGTTTCAGTGCGATGCTGTCCTTGAATGACTCATATTCAGGATGGTAATCAAATTGTTTGGCCACCTTGAAAGTGGAGCCGCTGATAATGGCATTCTTCACTTTAGCAAGTGTCTTCTCGTCATAAAGGGAATAATCCTTCGTAGGATCCAGGTCCACCTTCGACACGGTCATGGTCATCGACTTCAGATGCCTAAGATTCAGCTTGACAGCCCTTTCCTGAGATGGCCTAACCACAACAGAGCCGAAGTCGAGTGAAAAATTCGGCTGAATGATTGACTGTCTGGAGTTTTTAAGCCGGTTGATGCGTGGCCACTCTCCCCATTTTTGCGTAGCCTCATCAATCCACTTGACCCGCTGGGCATCATCCACATCCGATGCTTCCTCCAGGAATTCATATTTCACCAGTGCCAGTTCTCCAGCAACATTCAGGTCCTTGTATCTGTCAATCATCTGGTCCACTTGCCTGAGGTATTCAGAGTTGGCGGCTTTTTTCACATAATTGTCTTCTTTGTCCCTCAGCATGAATGCAGCGGCAATACACGCGGCCTCACGCATCCCATGTTTCTCATAATAATCATGGAGCATGGCATATTCTCCTGCCTGGAATGCCAGCACGCTGAGCAGGTCGTTGCCGAAATACTTGCTGTCTGATTTCTCGACGACCAGCGGAGTCCAGACATTCGTCTTGGCAGCCGCCAGCAAATCCGGATTGGAAAGGGATTTGGCAAAATAATCCTTACTGACAGTCTCGGCATTCTCATCCAGTGAAGGGTTTTCTCTATAAACCGTTCCCAACACCGACTGGCAGACAGCAGCAAGCAGAGGCTGTTTCTTCACAAGCCCCTTCTCTTGTTCCACCAATCTGTCCACCTCGGGCTTCAGCGAGTCCGGAGTAACAGATGTGACTGCCTCTACTCTTTTCAGCTGAGCTTTGAGCAGCTGTCCATAGCTTTTTTCCTTCTTTGCTTTGAGAATGATTTGGTCAAGTGCTTTTTCCATGTCTTTCGGAAGATCAGCAGTCTCGGCCTTACTCACTTGATTCCAAAGCACATCAAAGCTTTGCGACATCATGTCCATAGGCAAAAAAACGAGTAAAAGAATTCCAATCCAATATCTCATTGTCGGCATAGTGTTTGATGATAGCCAAAATCCGCTACAAAAATAGTCAAAAAAGCCCAAACAACCGCCATTTTCCCTTAGAAAAAGGCTTTTTTAAATAATATTTTTTATTTATTAAGGACGCTGAAATGCCGGATAATTTTCGGAAAATATGAATTTTGATGACACATTCACATCACCCAAGACCCATTATGCCATCCTCAGTTTCCTAAAATATATTACGGATTGCATAATGCCCCTCACCATCAAATAGACGACAAACGCCAACCAAAGAGCGTGATTGCCCCATGCCGCTACGCTGCTGACATAGATGCCGAAGAACACCAATGTGGCTACCGCCGAGGACAGGAGCATTCCCTTGGTAGCTGTGATGCCAATGAACACCCCGTCCCACACAAATGCCGCCACGCCTGCCAGCGGTACAGCCATGGCCCATGGGAAATAGGGAACTGCGGCACTCACCACCATCTCTTCGTCTGTGAGCACCCCTAGAAATTGCTGTCCCCCAGCAGCATACAGGATTGTGAAAACCACTGCCACAGCGATGCCCCACATGAAAACTCTTCTCACAGTCAAGCGGAAGGCCTCTTTATTCTCGGCCCCATAGTATTTGCCGCACAGAGCCTCGCCCGCGAAAGCGAAGCCATCAAGAAAGTAGGAGAAGAGAATATAGAGTTGTGTGAGCAGGGTATTGACCGCCAGGATAATTGTTCCCTGCCTTGCCCCTGCTGCGAGGAAATACAAATTGACCGCCACGAGGCACAATGTACGCAGGAAGATATCAGAATTGATTTTGAAAAAATCCAACATTCTCAAAACATCCATCATTTTTCCCCCTTTGGCGTATTTTCTCAACTTGGCATAATGTATCACCAGCAGTGTGACGGCGAGTGCCATGCCTGCATACTGTGCCACGACAGTGCCCCATGCCACGCCCTTGACCTTCATGCCCAGTCCAAAGACGAAAAAGATGCTCGCGGCGATATTGACCACATTCTGAGTGATGGAGATCACCATGGGCAACCGCGTGTTCTGCATGCCGATAAACCATCCCGTGAGCGCATAGAGGGTGAGCATGGCCGGAGCCCCCCACACGCAGATGCCGAAATAGATTGTAGCCAACTCTCTGATACGCTCTTCGGGAGCAATGATGGCAAAGGCCAGTTGTCTGATAGGCACCTGAATGATGATGATCGCCGCCGCCACCATCCACCCCACCATGACCGAGCGTTTAAGCAAGAGCGTAACCTCTGTAAGGTCACGCCGTCCTAGTGCCTGCGACGTCAAGCCGCTGGTACCCATTCTCAGGAATCCGAAGATCCAGTACAGGATATTGAAGATCATCGCCCCGACCGATATGGCACCGATATAGGCAGCGCTTCCCATGTGCCCCATGATGGCCACATCCACCAGTCCGAGCAGTGGCACGGTGATGTTCGACACAATGGAAGGTATTGCCAGTCGCAATATCTGGCGGTCGCGATTATTCATTGTATGAAGGTGTGTTCAGACGAACAGATGATCATCTCGCCATGCGATATATGGTCACCATATCCTCTCTTTGCAGCACACAGATGTTGCCCAGCGTGATGGTTCCGTCATGGCTAGCCCTTCTGGCCATCTCCTCAATCTCCTCATCTGTGATGGCTCTTCCGAGAAGCTCATGTATGCTTGTGGGCATACCGATGGTTGCAAAGAATCGCTCTGCCGCCTCGATGCCTTTCTCGGCCGTGCGTTTGCGGTCAGTAAAATCATTCTCCACACCCATCACATTGACAGCAAACCTTGCAAATCTCGACTCATGACCCGGAAGGACAAACCTTGCCCAACTTCCCCAGATGGCAGCCAAGCCTGCACCGTGTGTGACATCAAACATCGCGCTGAGCTCATGCTCCAATCGGTGGGTGGCGAAATCCTTTGTCGTGCCACACTCCGTCAGGTCGTTGTGCGAGAGACTTCCCGCCCACATGATCTGTGCCCTGTTACGATAATCCTCCGGATTCCTCATCACCTCCAACGCGCTGTCCCTCACCGTCCTCATGAGCGCCTCTGCGATGGCGTCAGTGAGCGTCATGTCATCATACATGGTGAAATACCGCTCCATGGTGTGCATCATGATGTCGGTGGCCCCTGCTGCCGTCTGATACGGTGGCAGCGTGAACGTGCGCACTGGATTCATCACGCAGAACTTACACCTGCACAGATTGCTGTTCACCCCGCGTTTGTCATTGTTTTCATCATTGGTGATGACACAGCTGCTGCTCATCTCCGATCCTGCCGCTGGTATGGTGAGCACGGCACCGATAGGCAGGCATGATTGGGGCACGGCCTTTCCTGTCCAGAAATCCCATGGTTCGCCCTCATATCCCACACCATAACCGATGGCTTTGGCTGAGTCGATGACGCTGCCTCCGCCCACGGCGAGGATAAAGTCCACCCCCTGTTCCTTGCAGAGCTTGATGCCTTCTTTCACCAGCGAGAGCCTTGGGTTGGGCACCACGCCGCCGAGGCACACGAATCCGATGCCAGCACTATCGAGCATGGATGTCACCTTGTCAAGCAGACCAGACCGCTTGGCACTCTGCCCTCCGAAATGCACGAGCACGCAGTTTCCGTTGTATTTCCTGACGAGCTGCGCCACTTGCTCCTCTGCTTGTCTTCCGAACACGATTTCGGTTGGCGCGTAGAAATTGAAGTCTTTCATAGGTTATTGATGTTTTTTCACATAATCCGTGACTTTTTGCATGGCGATGTGGTAGGAAGCCTTGAGCGCCCCCTCCGTGGTGTTGAGCACCTTGCTCATCTCGCCATATTTCATATTGTCGTAGTATCTGAGTGTGAAGACGGTTCGCTGCACGTCTGGCAGCAGGGAAATAGCCTCCTGCAACACGGCCTGAGCCCTGTCGCCATCGAAATACTCATCCGCCATGAGCATGTTGGCCACCCCCGCGGCCTCGTCCACACTAAGGTCCTGCAGGTTCTTTCTTTTTCTGATGAAGTCGAGGGATTCGTTGATGGCTATTCTGTACAACCACGTAGATATTTTGGAAAGTTGCTTGAAATCTGCGATATTGACCCACGCTTTGATAAAGGTGTTCTGCAACACATCATCGGCATCATCATGATTGATCACGATGTGCCTGATTTTCCAATATAAAGATTCTCCGTACTTGCTTACAATCAACTCAAACGCCTTCCGTTGTGTTTTGGGGTCGGCGAGTTGTCTGAGTATGTCTTTCTCATCGATGGCCATCCAGCCCTTCTTTGTAGGCTACTTGATGTAGATTTTCCTGACCACCTTGCCCACTTTGACGATATAGCAGCCCTTGGGCAAGTTGATCTCCACTTTCTTGTCCTGTCCTTCTATCTTCACGCTCATGAGCTTCATACCGGTCACATTGTAAACATGCATCACCTGGCCGTTGGCTCCGGTGACATGTATGGCAGACTCTGTGACGGCCACGTTGACGGTCTGAACCTCATTGTCAATGATTTCAATAGAAGTTTCGGCTACTGCGGTGACAGGTACGGCAGCACCCATCGCCACAGCGAAGATAAATGCGAGTATTTTATGGGTCATAAGCGCTTATTTTTATTGTCGACATGCAAATATAGTCATTTTTCCTCACATAAGCGCCCTCCATCCATTGCGAAAGACGATAATTAACAATATTTAACTGAGAGAAATCCAAATCACTGCTGATTTATCGCAGGAATTGCATTAACTTTGCTCACACATTTACAAATAGCTATTTTGAAGATATCTTGAAGCGAACAGAACATTATATCATTAGTTAAACCAAAACAAGATGAACAAACTCAATTCCCCCGCTATTCTGGTCGTCGACATGCTCAACGACTTCGTGACTGGTGCTCTTGGCTGCGACCGTGGCCGTGCCATCGTTCCCGCCACCGCACAGTTGCTTGACGCCGCCCGCGAGGCCGGTGTGCCTGTGATTTTCTGCAACGATGCCCACCTGAAAGGCATCGACCGCGAACTGACGATTTGGGGCGACCATGCCATCGCTGGCACCCCTGGTGCAGAGGTCATTCCTGAGTTGAAATTATGCGACAAAGACTACGTGGTTCCCAAGCGCCGTTACAGTGGATTTTTCCAGACCGACCTTGACATCCTCCTCAAAGAACTGGGCGTGAAGACAGTGGTCATGACCGGCTTGCATGCCCACATGTGCGTCCGCCACACTTCTGCAGATGCCTTCTGTTTAGGCTATGATGTGGTGGTTGCCAAGGAAGCCACCGACTCGTTCACCGAGGAGGACTATCAGATTGGTCTGGCTTACCTGAAGACCTGCTATGGTGCTGACGCCTACAGCAACGAGGAGCTTATCGCAGCATTCTAAGAATTCGATTTTATTTGACATCTTGACATGGGGGCGGAATTCTTTCCGTCTCCATTTTTTGTGGCATTAGAGGCATTCTGAACATATTCGTATCATTCAACTTCCACTATGATTTTTTTAGGAGTTTAGGAGTCTCGGAGTATAGACAATAGTTCGATTAGAGGAGCGCAATAACAATCAGTGAAGCCAATTTCGCAAGGGTATTGTCTACACTCCCAAACTCCTAATCTCCTAAACTCCCAAACTCCTACACTCTTGACGAAAATCAAAATAAATGGTTTTTGAACAATTTAACCCACATTATATATAGAGAAAAAAAATAATTTACTAACTTTGCAAATTAAAAGGTGCAACAAATGATGACAGCCATGGTGTGATTGGATAGTCCGAAGAAAGGTTCCTAAAGGACGCTTTCGGAATTCGGGCAGGGACGCAAAAGCCATCCCTTCATCATAACAAACTGATTATCATTCATTTCCTCCAAACCAACCATTTTGGAGGGAGGGGAAATTATGGAAAAAACGCAATCAAACGGCCCATTAAGATGGTATGTGCTGACGACCCTCTCACCACAGCAGACAGAGATGCGCCTGCAGGCTGAGAATGCCGCCCGTAGTGCCAGTGGCGACAGCCGAGGCACATTGCAGTATTTCATCCCCTACCAGTTTCTCAAACGCCGCAAGGGAAAGGGAGAGCCCTTTGGAAAGGCATCTGGCGAGGTGCCATCCATTCCCCGGAGCCCGGAGCAGGTGAAAGCCAACAACGAGACCCGTGCAGCACTCCGACGCTATATTTTTTTACGCGCGCACGAAGAAGAACTGAACGCGATTTTGAATAGTGACTGGAACCGTTGGAGCGACAATCGCATGCAGTGCTACTACGACCGCGAGCGCCGGAAAGTAACCATCCCCGAACGGATGATGGAGAAGTTCATCGACGCCTGTTGCGACTTGCAGATACAGTTTGAGCTGGTACCTTCACTGGATGGTCTTTCCGCCGACGAGGAAGTGCTGCTCAATGCCACCCCATTCCGGGGAGAGCGGGCCAAAGTGCTGTCTGTCATCAATACCCCCCAGGGGCCGCGTCTGACTTTAGGGCTCAAGATTTTCTCCGGCGCCATGGTGCTCCGCCTGAATGATATCGGCGAGAACGACATCATCCGCCACCCCGACGAAGTCGTGCTTGCCGACGACAGCCATCTGAATGACAATATTCAGCGCCGCCTCCTCGCCATCCTCGACCGCCGTGTGAATGGCCAATTATCCGACGAAGAGCGTGCCCGCGACCGCGAGACACTCAACAGCCTTTTCAATTATCGTTATCATCACTTTGAGAACCCCTCAGCCCGCCGCCATCTCCTTGCACTCATGCTGCTCTGCGCTCACCTTCGCAAAGACAAGCCAAGCGAGTCAGAACTGACGGTCGCCGCCCTTACCGAGTTGGAGTCCATCAACAGCCGCCGCAGCGACAAGGCTGCCACCGATGTTCGCACCTACCTCCATTGCGCGCTCTACCTGGCCACAGGCAACGTCGCTTACCGTGAGGAAGCCAAGGCTTACATCCGCGACCATGAACCCAAATCCCTTGCCCTCCGCCGGTTGGTGAAACTGATTCGCAAAAAAAGGGTTTAAGTAAAGAGTGAAGAATGAAGAGTAAAGAGTGAAGAATCGCAATTCATGTCCCATTCGTGATGATTCGTGTAATTCGTGGTTAACAATTCATGTCCCATTCGTGATGATTCGTGTAATTCGTGGTTAACAATTCATGACCCATTCGTGATGATTCGTGTAATTCGTGGTTAATTATCCATGCCCCATTCGTGATGATTCGTGTAATTCGTGGTTAACAATTCATGACCCATTCGTGATGATTCGTGTAATTCGTGGTTAATTATCCATGCCCCATTCGTGATGATTCGTGTAATTCGTGGTTAACAATTCATG
>CAMZHP010000143.1 GCA_947306845.1 uncultured Prevotellaceae bacterium | reverse complement strand
AATCATGTACATTCCTTTTGTGGGGCGTGAAATGCGTTGGCCAGTAAGGTTGAAAATGGGTTGTGATGTTATTGCTGTAGAGGAACATGCAATATGATGGATGGCAGTATTCGAAGAACGTCTGATCTTTGCGCTGGCCCAAATATCGATATAGCCCACAGCGCCATTGTATGGTTGGTTCTCACTGACCACTGCGTAGATTTGGTATGTCTTGGGCAGAGAGAATGTCGCGTTGACATCCGTCTGCCAATCGCTCCACAGCGTCATACCCTCCAATGACTGGGTTTCTATGTTTTCCGAGAGAAAATAGATATAGCGATGCGAGCCATCGGCATCTTTGCCGAAGAGCGCATAGTTGGTTGCAGGCTCCTGATATTCCTCTGTAGAGCAAGGGGTGTTGTTGTCGAGAACCCATCCCAATCTCACTTTACCGTCTTCCTGCTCTACATCAATACGCCAATCGGCAGGATAGGATTTTGACGCATGTGCGAAGAAACTTTCGGCATGGCACTGTAAGCTTCTTCCATCGGCCGATGGCGTGGCCGTGAACGAGATCCTCTCTTCACCGCCTTCGAAGGGGCTTGCCACAAATTGCCACTCTCCTGACAATATGTTTACGAGATCAGACTGCGCAAAGGATGCCGAACAGGCAAGGAAAGCCAAGGCCATGAATGTGATTCTTTTTGTTTTCATTGTTATCTTTTGTGTTGGTTGGTTTTATCATTTTTCATAGCGTACACCCAACAGCCAATGTCACATGGGTATGGTCATTGCCTTGGGTATAGACATTTTCTTGATTGGTGGTGTGGTAGTCAAATGCCAAACGTGCATGGGTCTTCAAACGGGTACGGGGAAAGACAAACGCATATTGAACGCCGCCGCCTACAAGATAATGTTTTGCTGTCAGGTATCGGTATTCACGAAAGAGGAAAGCATCCATAGTGGCTGGTGCCTCCTGTTTCTGGCTTGGTTCTACAAATGTTCCGTCTTGGAAAGGGGCGCCAAAACCGTTCTGATAGGCTGTCTTCAGAGAGAACGTCCATACCCCCTTCTGGCCAATCAAGTTATGCGCAGCACAAAGCATCAGACGGTTGATTTTTAGCGACTGATATCTGTAGAACGGATAGAGGAATGCTGATTGCTGACGTTGATTGCATTGGTAAATAGCAGCCAATTCCCATCCAGGGAGTTCTCCACGAATGCCCTGTTGGGTGGTCAGCCCTATGGCAATATCGTTCCACTTTTTGGTTCCTGTTTCGACCGCATCGTAATATTCATAATAGTTGGCTCCACTTGTATTGGTGAGTTCGCGGAAGGTCTCTGCTCGATTGCTTAGTTTTTCAGTTTGATAGGAGATGTCGAGGCAGAACCTAGATGTATGAGACAAAGGCTGGTAGGTAACCGTAAAACTTGTTTCGGTGATGTTTCGTTTGTGCTTTGTGTAGGTGGCTGTATAAGGTGACTTTCTGCCATAATAACCATCGCCACTGCTGAAGATGAAACTGCCAAAGAAGGACAGTCTGTCTGTGGGTGTGACCTCTGTTTGAATGGAAGCTCCATGGCTTTCCTCGAAAAGTGGCATTTCACGCGCTTTGTCAGTATATCCCTCGTTTCCGAATTGTTCCACACGTCCCATGAAGGCACCATAATCAATGAGCGTCTTATACACCCGTTCGCTTTTGCCGTAAGTGCCGAAGGCTACGCTCTCTGTCTGGCGATGATAAGTATAGTCGGCTCCTATGCTCAACCCTTTCAGCAGAGGAAGGAATCCTCCCAAGGTCAGTTTCATGTCCATCAGTTTGTTTTGATGACGCAAATCCTTGTATTTGGCATAGTTGGAAGAGGTATAGTCCATGCGTGCTCCCACAGAGATGCCTTGATGTACATCGACACCTAAAGCTCCTATCAAATGATAGGTATCACGATGCTTCTTGCCAGGATTGGTCAATGAGTCTTCAACCAGATTGAAAGGCAAACGTTCCTGCATGAAGGCAGAGCCTGTCATGTCGCGTCCCGACCAGCCGGTATAACTGATGGTTCCATAGGTCACGACTCGCGAACTCAGGCGATAAAACGATTCCACATTGCCATCAGCAGCCAACGTGTTGCGTGAATCGGAATAATCTACCAACCCGCCATTTCCTTTGTCAACAGATACCTCTGTCTTGACGATGTTGTTGGCGGAAAAACGAGTGAGTGCAGCCGCGTTTCGATGATTCAGCCACGGATCACTCTGGCTGACAAACTTGATGTCACGTAGCAGAAGTGAGTCCTGGGCATTGGTGCATAAAACCAGCATGCATAAAAACAGGCTGATGGCTATTTTCTTAATGAGCATATTTGGCGTTCGTGGAAATCGTTTATTGAATTGTTGGTGTCCTGATAGACGATGTGAGCACCGTTTCTGATAGAAGCTTCAGCATCTATGCCGCTGGGATCTTTTGAGCCGTCGACTCCTAAGGAGTAGCCATAGACAAGTTTTCCCTCGTTCTCGGGCAATGCCTCGGTGGCAGTCTGATCGACGCTGCGGTATAGCGAATGTCCCTGATAGTTGGTGAGCCATACGTAGCCGGCATCGATATCGGCGGTGAGACGTTTCACACTACTGTCCTTATAGCCGGAGGAAAACACTTCGATGGCATCTACTATCCATTGGTTGGGAATCTTCAGACACTGTTTGGTCTGCTTCACTTCGCCACCATCGTACCAGATATTGTCGACTTGTGATGCGTAATCAGCTGGCGATACTCCTTGTGTCTGGAACAACAGCAAGGCTGGTGAGGTGACACTCAATGGCCAGGCGTTGCTCTGACTCCACCGGAAGGCTTTCAAATAGTGGTTGCTGGGAATGACACCCGATGGTGTGGGATAATATTTGGAATTGATGTACCCACTTTCAGGGTCGTACATGCAGTAATAATCAGGGTTGGCGAAGTTAACGGACTGGCTGTATGACTGGCTGTTGTCGATGGCACCATGTATGTTGACCACCACCTGCGCATACGGTTCGATGACGAGTGTGGAAGGGAAATACCATATGCCGTCGAGCACGGGCGTGAAATTCTCTGTCTCGTATGTCAGCCGACCTTCTGCATTGTAGTTGTTATTGTTGGACTGGGCGTTGTAGGGAGTCAGAAACCCAAAGCAGAGATTGTTTAACGAGGCTGATTGTGAACTGTTATTGTAGAGTATCACGTACTTGTCGAACTGGTATTTTGTGGTGCCGTCATCGGCCAAACACCCTCCGTTGTAGAGTTCCTTGATGATGACCTGACTGCGCACAATGCCTTTCATCGTGATGATGATGTTGACGGTCTCACCCCGACGAATTACAATTTGTCCGGCAGTTCCATTATAGCTGTAGGCAATTCCCTCATCGGCATAATGGCCGGTGGCGCTAGCTTCGTAAATGCCAGGTGTCGTAGTGAATGAAGCCTTTCCTGTGTCATCGGTCTTTGCCGTAAAGATGCTGCCTGTCTGCGTATTGCGCAATGTAACGTCGTAGTCTTGGACGTCGCCTTCTAGTCCAGTCAGGCTGACGGTTACTTGTCCCAATGAAACGTCATCCATGGTAGGCACCCCGTCGTCTTTGCAGCAGGACAACAGGCAGATGAGGCATACACAAAACAATATTTTCCTCATAGTTTGAATCTTAATGAAAGTCCATAATAATAACTGGGTACATATCCACTTGAGAAAAGGGATGTTTCCAAGTCGGTCTGGCTACTATGGATTGTCCTCATGGTATTGAAAAAGTTGTTGGCATAGAACGACAGGCTGATATGGTCTCCCAGTTCCTTTGTGATGCTGAGATTGGCTGAGTAATAGCTGCTGATGCGGTTGGGGTTCATGACGTAGGGATAGTTGGAGCGAACCACGAGCTTTGAAAGGTCGCTGTAAAGCGAGGGAGCATTGTCTTTTGCCCAAAGGAACATCTCCTCGAAGGGAATGCGCTCGTCAGGATGTTCCCAAGTTGAGTAATAATCCGGATAGACGGCTATATACTGGTCCTTGCTGTGGCCGTCAAAGGGAGTGCCTGCAAACTGGCTGTTATCTGTCAGCACAATACCCCGACAGCCATCTTCAAACTCGCTCAGTTGCCTATGATAGTTATAAAGCGAAGCCTCTATTCGCAGAGCCACTACCAGTCGGATCTTGGGAATGTGGGTGGTGACGGTCGTGTTCAGGTTCAATTGTTTCGACAGGCTTCCGTTGGCAACGGCGGCATTGGCTGTGTAACTGGCAGAGGTGGCACTGCTTCCCCTATAGTAGCCCACATACTGATAGGGTTGGCCGTCACTCATGGTCAGGCCGCTGGCTGGGATATCGGCAAACAACACATCATCGATGCCCTTGTAATAATAATAATTGCCGTCAAATCGGAGAGAGGTGCGCAAGGCCTTGATCTGTTGCAGATCGATGATCCATTCCACCCCATAACGATTCAGAGGCGAGGCATTGACATATTTGGTGTTGGTCAGATAGGTGCGACGGGTGATGCCCGATAACTGTTGTTCGTCTTTGCCTTGAGAGGAAACGGTCACCAATCCCGTCTTTCGGTCAATGTCGTAGATGCGTTCCTCCAAAGGAATCGCCACCCCTTCGAGTGCGGCAGGTGGTGTGTATTGATAGGCGAAAGGTGTGTAGATACTGGTGGCCATGTAAGGGTTGCGTGTCTGGTGATGGAATGCCGACAGGGAGATATGCGTTCCCTTGATGTTCATCTCCAAGCCCACGTCGGTTTGCAGGGTGTATTGCCACCTCAAGTCAGGATTGTAAACAGCTTTGCTTGGATGGGTGTGATAGGCATAGAACGAAGTGTTGGTGTCTGTACTGGGTGAGGCAAAAGCCAGATGGTCACTATAGGATGGTGATGGATAGAGCACTTGGAAGGAAGGCAGTTTGACACTTTTGCCCCAACCAGCATGGATGCTCAGGTCTTGAATCCAATGTTCGTGGCGGTTTCTCCAAAAGATGTAGCGGTTGTTCAAACGTGGAGAGAAGCTATTCACCATGCCATAGTCGGAGCCACTGATCATCGTCATATCATTGCGCAATCCCACTGTCAATTCAAAGGTGGAGAGCCGGGAGACGGGTATGATGACTTTCTCCTCTGCATATAGAGCAAAATTGTGCAATGAAGGCAGGTCGTCATAGCGGTATTCACGCCACGTGGGAGCATAGCGCATGTCGTCATAGTAGGTGCCACGTCCGTTGTTGCGGCTGCCGGTATATTCGGTGCCTACCATCGTGTGGCTGGTCACGGAACCGACGTGACGATTCAACTCTCCTTTGAGTCGAAGGTTCCAGTTGAGAGGCTTCGAGTCGCTGTAGCGCAGCACATTCCAGTATCCTGTAGGACCGAGTATGATGCCGTCGGTCATAGAAGAAGAGAATGGCTGTGCGATAAAATACCCCTCTTCTTTAGTATGGATATAGGGCTGTGTGGAGGCACTGTTGGCGTGGGAGTAATATTCTGCCTTCTTGTCAGAATAGGAAAATGAAGCGTGAAATGACAGGTTTGTCAGCCAACGTTTGTTCAGCAGCCAGTTGATTTCCATGTTTCCACGGAAGGCATTGTCGCGCTGTTTCGAGTAGTCGTCGAGTTCCTCATCAGGATCGGCTTTGGAATCATAGCCGCCGACATTGCCTGTCAGTCCTATATTCAAGGTTAGCGGAGAGGTCTGCTGCATGAAACTCTTCATATAGTGCAGGCTCAAGATGTTTCGCTGGTATGCCGTATGTGGTGAGGCAGCATTGCTGAACGAACGGGCATGCTCAAGAGAGGTGTTCAATACCCCTTTGTTCCTACCCAGATTGAATCCTTTGTTCAATGCTATCTGGCGAGTGTGTTGGTTGAGTTTCCCCTCAACGATGAAAGGCGATTTGCCCTTGCGTGTGCTGACCTTGACGATGCCGTTCGACAAGTCGCCATACTCTACAGAGGGAATGCCTGTCACCACTTCAACACTCTCAATGTTCGACGAACTGATGGTTCGTGTCGAGGTACCTGCTGTCTCTCCGATGCTGGCGTTGTTGTCCATGCGCATGCCATCCACCTCAATGGCAGTACCGAAGGAGGCATTGCCTTTCTCTTGGGCACTACTTCGCAGAGCCATCCTATCGTCGTTCATCAGAGTGGGGTTGTTGCTCTTGCCACCAGGCAGCAAAGTCTGTATCTCACCGACATTGAGTATCTGCTGGTTGTCCAATGCCGTGCGGTCGATGGTATAGGAAGTGGTCGCCTCGTCTCGCTTTCGTCTGGCAGTTACCGTAACCTCATCCAACATCAGGTTGTCGGCCTTGAGCTTGAGTGTCAGGTTGGTGATGTTGTCAGTCAGTGTCACCGACCTACTTAGCTTCTGATACCCTAAACATTGCACAGTCAGAGTTATCATTCCCTTGTCAATACCATTAATGGTGAACTGGCCGTTCTCGTCGGTGATGGCCCATAGTCCACTTTCTGATATCAGGATACTGGCAAATTCTATGGGTTGGTTGTTGGCATGGCTGACCACCTTGCCTGCCAAAGTCACTTGTGCAGAAACACCTTTGGCTAACAACATCAGGAAAAACAATATGTTAGATAATCGCTTGTTCATTATTAATAATATGGGCTGCAAAAGTATCAAGAAATCAGGGAATGACAAATACCTAAAAATGGGGATTTGAGAAGCGTTTTATATTTCGTACCTTTGTACCCTGAATGTGCGAAGACAAGCTGACGAAGGACAGGATTCTTTATGAGTCATTTCAAGCGGAAGCGAGTCAGGGAAAAGTTGAATATTTAATGAAATGATGAATATGATGAAGAAGCATCTATTGACGACCTCATTACTTTGGGGGATGGCCTTGATAGCCTTTGCTCAGCAATTGCCACAAGACCCCGCCATCCGTAAGGGGCAATTGAAAAACGGAATGACCTATTACATCCGCCATCATGCGAAAGAGGCAGGACTGGCAGATTTTTACATCGCCCAGCGTGTGGGCAGCATCCTTGAAGAGCCCCGTCAGCGCGGACTGGCCCACTTCCTTGAGCACATGGCCTTCAACGGAACCAAGAATTTCCCCGGCAAGGGCAAGCGTCTGGGTATCGTTCCTTGGTGTGAGACCATTGGCGTGAAGTTTGGTGCCAACCTGAATGCCTACACCTCGATTGACCAGACAGTATATCACATCGGCTCTGCTCCTCTGAAGCGTGAGGGTATCATCGACTCATGCCTTCTAGTGCTCCACGACTGGAGCCACTATCTACTTCTGGAAGACGAAGAGATAGACAAAGAGCGTGGTGTCATCCATGAGGAGTGGCGCACCCGACGTGCCGGCAGGGCGGTGCAGCGATTGCAGGAGCTGGCGATGCCGAAGGTGTATCGGGGTACCAAGTATGAAGACTGCTTACCCATCGGTTCAATGGATATCGTCGACAACTTCCCCTATCAAGACCTTCGCGACTACTATCATAAGTGGTATCGTCCTGACTTGCAGGCTATCATTGTGGTGGGAGACATTGATGTCGATAAGATGGAACGGAAAATCAAGAAGGTGTTCTCCTCCATTCCCATGCCAAAGAATGCAGCAGAGCGCATCTACTATCCTGTAGGTGACAATGAGAAGATGATTATCGACATCGAAAAGGATAAGGAACAGCCTATCGTGCTCTGTCACATCTACCAGAAACGGGATGCAACGCCCGACAATGAGAAGAACAGTAAGAAATACCTGCGAGATAGCTATATTGACGGACTTATCAGCACCATGCTGAACGACCGTTTGGTAGAGTTGCGCCAACAACCAATATCACCTTATCAGAGTGCAACAGGGCGCGCCTCTCAATTTTTCCTCAGTCGAACAAAGGACGCCTTCTCGCTGAGCATCAGTTGCAAGCAAGACAACATCCTTGGTGGCATCATCAGTGCGGTGGGCGTGGCCGAACGTGCACGCCAGCACGGCTTTACACAATCGGAATTGGATCGTGCCAAGAAACTTCGCCTGAATGCAGCCGAGCGCAGGTTGAAAATGAAAGACGACTATCGCAATTCTCATTACGT
>CAMZHP010000142.1 GCA_947306845.1 uncultured Prevotellaceae bacterium | reverse complement strand
CACGGCGGTATTTCTCCGTCGAGTAGTTTTTCATGCTCTTTGTTGACATTTCACCGTTAGGGATGATGATGGTCTGCGCATCATTGGTGCGGATGATGGTGTTGAAAATCTGTATTTCCTTCACTGTGCCCTGATATCCCTGAGCCTCGATGAAGTCACCCACCTTGAAGGGTTTGAAGAGCAAGATCATGACACCTCCGGCAAAGTTCTGCAACGTACCGCTGAGGGCCATGCCGATAGCAACACCAGCAGAAGCGAAGAGAGCGATGAACGAGGAGGTCTCGATGCCGAGAATGGAGATGATGACGATGGCGAGCAGGAGCCAGCACACCACGCTGACGATGCTTGTCAGGAACGAATAGAGCGAGGGATCCACATTGCTCTTCTTGAGCATTTTCTTGATCAGTTTATTGATCCATTTGATAATCCAGCTGCCGACGATGTAGACGATAATCGCCACAAGGACGTTTTTGCAAAAACTCAATGCCCATTGTCCCAGCATTGAGTAAGTCTCGGGGGATAAAATCTTTTCCAACATAATATAATAAGGTTAAGGTTAGAAGTAATTCTCAAGATCATTCAAACTGGGGTCAAAGATAAGAATTATTATCCATATTTCCAAAAAAATCAGGAATTTCGAAGTATCACTCAATATTTTTTACTTTTTTCCCGAATTAGAGAGATTTGTCGAAGACCCACTGACCGAAGGGGAGGTAATTGGAGAATTCAATTTCGCAAGTTCAGACCTATTCGAAAAGAAGAGATAATCAAAAAACGCTTCGCTTCGAAAAAAAATAGAAAAACAGGATTGGTTGACATTCTTTAAACGTGATGCTCACGAAAAAACGCCAAGGCGTTCTCAAAAAAGAAGAAAAAAAATCCCGAATTAGCGAATTGGAGAATTGGGGAGCACAGAAAAATTCTTGAATTCGATAATTCGTGAGAAGAAATAAAATCACGAGTTAGCGAATTGGAGAATTGGGGAGCACAGAAAAATTCTTGAATTCGATAATTCGCGAAGAAATAAAATCCGGTGTTCGCAGATTATGAAACGACAAGGGGACATGCCGTCTAGCACATCCCCTTGTCGTATAATATGTGAGCAATAGACCGGATTTTACCTTATATGATCCATGCTCCTAACGAGTTTCTCATCCTTGATGATGCCCCGGCGTGCAAGCATATAGAAGACGAATGCCAGCACAGGCAGCAAATCATTGAAATAATAAGGATGGAACTTGCTCTCAAAACCTAGGTTTTGTCCGCGGACGACTCCTATTCCATAGCATACCCAGAGGAAAATGAGGAATACACAAATCGTGCAGAGGCGAACCTGAAATTTTCTGTTCTTAAAGGAGACTATAGCCCACAGGTTGAGCGGACAGGTATTGAGCAGCAGGACAAACAGCGGCCATACGCCACCAAAATCCCGTGCGCCGTCGGGCATCACATTCCAGAGGTTGTACATCACAGTGTTCCCCCCCATCCCAACTGGCTCAAAAAAGCCCAACGGGAAACAAAGGCATACCACCGTGACAATGAGTGCCAGGAGCAGATATACGGTCTGAATGCGCTGCCACATAACTAAGCCTCCTTGGATGGGTCGCGCCAGAACACATTGCCCTCGATGAATTCCTGAGTAGCAAGCAGTGTGGGTTTGGGCAATTTCTCGTAGTAGCGTGAGATCTCGATCTGCTCACGGTTCTCAAACACTTCCTCCAAGGTGTCGTTGTAGGAAGCGAACTCCTGCAGTTTCTGGCTAAGATCCTGCTTGATCTCCACCGATATCTGATTGGCACGTTTTGAGATGATAGCCACACTCTCATAAATGTTGCCAGTGTCCTGGCAGAGGTCCATGATGTTGCGTGTGACAGTGTTGACAGGTGCTTTTGACTTCTTGTAATCCATTTCTTGTTGTGGTTGGTTTCAGTTTTCTTCTTTTGTATATTTCTTGCAGTGCTCGATATAGCGCTCTGCTAACTTTTTGTATTCTGAGTCGGGATACTCGTTGATGAATCCGTAGCACTCATCCTCCGCATCGCGGAAGCGGTCGAGTCGACGCTCCTCCACGCTGCTCTGAGCCAGCTCATACTTGCTCTTCATCACCAGCAGCGCAAACTGCTCGCGCTTGGTACTGTAGGGAAAGTCTTTGATGGCATTCTGCGCGGTGATGATGCAAGCCTCATAGTTGCTGCCACCACTGGTGCAGTTGCCAAAATAGGTGCCCAAATCATAATAGAGTTTGGCGGAGTAGAGTTCCTTGTCCACCAGTTTGTCCTGCAGCTCATACAAGCGCTGGTGAGCGATGTCCTTGAGTTGGGCTCCCGGATAGAGGTCAAGATATTCCTGGAAAGCGGAGATGGCCGACATGGTGGGTGTCTGGTCGAGCCTGGGCTCCGGCGTGCTCATATAGAGGCTCTGTCCCACATAAAAGGAAGCCATCTCTGCATAGGTTCCCTTGGGATATGACTGATGGTATCTCTTGAAATATTGCGCTGCAGTCTCATAATCCTTTCCGCAATAGGCCGCCATAGCGAGCATGTAGAGGCACTCCTGTCCGTCGGTAGTGCCCTTCATCATCGTTACGATATCCTGTAGCAAGAGCACGGTACGATTGTATTTACCCTGGGCGAAACACTCCTTGGCATACTCATACTTGTACTCATAGTCGTCGGTCTTGTAGATCCTATTGAACTCCTTGGCACATCCGGAAAGAAGGATGACGAGACAGAGAGCGATAAAGGGTATTTTCTTCATTTTTTTCGCTTTGAACTGCAAAATTACACATTATCCCATACATCTGCAAAACCTAAGGTTGATTTTTAGCAAAAAAAAGTGTTTTGGCACAATGCAATAAGTTTTTTTAAGAATGGCACCATTCTAAATGCCTATATCCACTCGCAACAAGCCGATGCACTTGGTGTAGTGGTCAGCGACGATGAAATGGAACACGGGCTTGACAGTCAGGAAGTCGGTGATGCGGAGGCTGCAGATGATTTCAGTGGCCCATTCGTCGATGTCGGACACACGGGTATAGTCAGTGAACAAGCCAAAATCGGCTCGTTTGAGGGAATATTTTCCGCCAAGGCCGCAGAAGTTCTCACAAATGTTGTAGCTGCCGAAAGTATGACTGTAAGCAGCCAGCAAGGTGAATTTGGGCGAGAGTGCCTGCTCTGCGTATGCCCATGCCGTGGAACATTCATCCATATTGATGTTCGTGCTGCCTCCCAGGAAATAGTGGCTGCCTCGGTAGCGATATTCCGCTTGTCCCAAAGCACACAGGCCATCACTATTAGGGCAAAAGCGGAATACATTGTAACGTCCCGTGAAATCGTGGTTTCCCACACCGTTGTACAGAGACGCCTGAAGGCGCAGGTTTTTGTGGTCATAGGCATAATGGAAGCCTACTGCTGCTTCTGGAAAAGTGCCAATGTACGCATTCCAGGTAATGGTGGGGAAAATGCCGCACGAGCTGTTGGTGAAAAGAGAAAGTCCGTCGCTGCAGAAATAATCCTCGTCGGTGCGACGGATGCCGGCGAAAAGGGAATGGCGTTCGCCTAATTGCCAGGTAAGTCCTGCCACCGACAATGCGAGAGGTATATCGTTATAAGAATCGATATTGGAATACCCCTGCAAGGAAAAAGCCACCGGTTCCTGGTTGGTAGCCAATGTGCTGATGGAATGCAGTTGGAAGGACAGCGACCTTGAAAGAGGAACATCGGCACTAAGTTGGAGAAGATTGGCCATACGGGCCCGTTTGAAATCCGTCTGCAACTCAGCTGTATACTCAACCCCAAATGAGGGACGCAGAGATGTGCTGTCTGCACTCTGTGCCATCAGGTGCATACAGTCACTCAGCAAAACCATCAGAATGGTACTGACAAGGCGGATTTGCCATTGCTTTTTATATCTTTCTCGCAAAGTAGTTTGTTGAATTTGAGGACAAAAGTACCAAAAAAAGATAAGATTTCACAAACTTACGAATGACAAGCCCGTTGTTTTTAAGCATTGTTAAGAACTTTGATGGTGCTGAACTACTGGCTCTTTGGGGAGCTTCAGACTAGTGCCAAACTGCGGCGGAACCGCAGCATACGGAGAAGGCCATTCAAGACAAGGACCCATATAACAAGATTCAATTGACGGGATTGATAGAAAAAAGATGAACTTTGCTCGCTTATTCAGATTTTTATGCTATATTTGCTCGTTTTTATGCTATATTTGCTCGCTATTGTGCGACAAAAAAAGGAAAAAGGTATATTCATCCATACACTGGTATCATCATTATCAGCAAGGATGACCTGAACTCACTGTAACGATGGAATTCAAGCTCACCTCAAAATACCGTCCGACGGGCGACCAGCCCCAAGCCATCCGCGAACTGACAGAAGGCCTGATCCGTGGTGACCGTGCCCAGGTGCTGCTGGGCGTCACCGGTTCGGGAAAGACATTCACCGTGGCCAACGTGATAGCTAACGTGAACCGCCCCACCCTCATCCTGAGCCACAACAAGACCCTCGCCGCACAACTCTATGAAGAGATGCGCGGGTTCTTCCCCGACAATGCCGTGGAATATTATGTGTCGTACTACGACTATTACCAGCCCGAGGCGTACATTCCCCATACCGACACCTACATTGAGAAAGACCTCGCCATCAACGAGGAGATTGACCGTCTGCGCCTCTCCGCCGTCTCTGCCCTACTCAGCGGGCGCCACGATGTAGTGGTGGTGTCGTCGGTGTCGTGTATCTACGGCATGGGCGGACCGACAGCGATGACAGAGAGCGTCATCAGTCTGCGCCGCGGCCAGAAACTCGACCGCAACATGCTGCTGCGGCGGTTGGTCGATGCCCTCTATGTGCGCAACGACATCGACCTGCAACGCGGCACTTTCCGTGTGAAGGGCGACACGGTGGACGTATTCATGGCATACAGCGACAACGTGCTGCGCATCACCTTTTGGGATGATGAAATCGAGTCTATCGAGGAGGTCGACTCCATCACCTACCACCGAATCGGGAGTTTTGCTGACTACCAGATCTATCCCGCCAACCTTTTCGTCACGACCAAGGAACAACAGGCGGCGGGCATCCGCATGATACAGGACGACCTGCTGAAGCAGATAGACTTCTTCAATGAGATGGGCGACCCCGTCAAGGCAGAGCGCATCAAGGAACGTGTGGAATATGACATTGAGATGATCAAGGAACTGGGCCACTGCTCCGGAATAGAGAACTATTCGCGCTACTTCGATGGTCGAGAGGCGGGACAGCGCCCCTACTGTCTGCTCGACTTTTTCCCTGAAGACTTCCTCATGGTGATTGACGAGAGCCATGTGAGTGTGCCACAGATCAATGCGATGTATGGTGGCGACCGGGCCCGCAAGACCAATCTGGTGGAATATGGGTTCCGTCTCCCCGCCGCTTTTGACAACCGGCCACTACGCTTCGAGGAGTTCCAGCAGATGGTGCATCAGGTGATATATGTCTCTGCCACCCCCGCCGATTTCGAACTCGCTGAGGCAGAAGGTGTAGTGGTGGAGCAGCTCATCCGCCCCACCGGACTCCTCGACCCTGACATCGAGGTGCGCCCGAGCGAGCACCAGATTGATGACCTGATGGAGGAGATTCTCACCCGTGTCGCCCGCGACGAGCGTGTGCTCGTGACCACCCTGACCAAGAGGATGGCAGAAGAACTGACAGAATACCTGCTCAACAACGAGGTGCGCGCCAACTACATCCACAGCGACGTGGCCACCCTCGACCGTGTGAAGATCATGAGCGACTTCAGGGCCGGTATCTTCGATGTCCTTGTCGGCGTCAACCTGCTGCGCGAGGGCCTTGACTTGCCAGAAGTGTCGTTGGTGGCTATCATCGATGCCGACAAGGAGGGATTCCTGCGCAGCCACCGCTCACTCACACAGACCGCCGGACGCGCCGCCCGCAATGTCAACGGCAAGGTGATCATGTATGCCGACACCATCACCGAGAGCATGCAGAAAACCATCGACGAGACGGTGCGCCGACGCACCATCCAGATGAAATACAATGAGGATCACGGTATCACCCCGCAACAGATCATCAAGGATATCAAGGGAAGCCTTACTTCACAAGTGGTACAAAAAGAGGCACCTGCCACAAAGGGTTACGGCGAAGCCTACATCGAACCCGACAGCGACCGTATGGTGGCCGACCCGATAGTGAGCAAGATGACGAAAGAGGAACTGGCTGCTGCCATCGCCGAGAGCACACGTCTAATGAACGAGGCCGCCAAACGGCTTGACTTCCTGCAGGCCGCACAATACCGCGATGAGGTGCTGAGACTACAAGAGAGGTTGAAAATTGAAGATTGAAGATTGAAAATTGAAAATTGAAGATTATAAATTGAAAATTGAAGATATCTAAAAAGCGGACCCGATGTTGTATCGAGTCCGCTTTTGTATTATCAGGAGTAATCATAATTCTTAATTCCTAATTCTTAATCCTTTAATTCATCTGCGGTGGTGGCGTGCGGGACCAGGATTGTGACGGTGTCCGCCATGGCGCGGGCCAACTGCCAGGCCATGACGATGACCATGGTGGGGAGCTGCGATAGGACGCGGTGCCATTGCCGGACGATGACGGTAGAAGTGATTGCGATGGTAGCGGTCATAAACACCGAACACCCATGCGCTCCTTCCCCAAGAAACCGGACGGTAGAAGTAAGAACGTGTCAGATAAAGGTTGTACTGAGCAGGTGTGAGGATACGCACAAGACCGCGGTCGCGGATGCCCCACCGTGATCCGTAGAGATCGGCACGGGCATTGAGTCCCATGAGATAGTCAAGATTGAGCTGATATACTGCCTCATACTGTGCCTCGTCGAGTCCCAGTTCGTAGGCCATCTTGTCGCTGAGGAACAAAGCCTCGTTGCGTGCTGTGTTGTATGGCATTGCTGTGGCAGAGATGGCTATCGTCATCATCATGGCCATGAATAACATCTTTTTCATTGTCTTATTTTTTTAATTGTTGTACTTGTTGTTTTCTTTTCTCTGATGCAAAAGTAGTCATATACCGGAGACAACGAAAGGGAATACGCCTAAACCCTGGGAGGATTATCCCTAAAGATGAAGGGGAATTCCCGACCATGAGGAAGATTGATAAATGAAGTGGAAGATCGAAGAGCTCCGCAACTGATGTTTATCGCACAACTCACTCAATTGGATGGATAATAAGACCTTTGGGTTGCAGGAAGCCTTTACTGTGGAAAAAATCCTTCATTCTTTCGCGTTTTTTTGCATATACGAGTTTTTTGAGTTATCTTTGCCTTCAAAGAACGACAGCCATGGAAAAAATCAAGTTGCTGCCCTACGGCATCTCCGACTTCAAGCAAATACAAAGAGAAGGGAAGTACATCGTTGACAAGACGATGTATATCTCTAAAATGGAGAAAACAGATAACTTCCTCTTCCTCATCCGCCCGAGGCGCTTCGGCAAGAGCGTGTTCCTGAGCATGCTACGCGCTTACTACGACATCTGCGAGCGTGACAATTTCCAGAATCTTTTCCACGGACTGTGGATTGCCGACCACCCCACACCGGAGCAGGGACAGTTTCAGGTAATGTACTTCGACTACTCGCGCATCGGGGGCAACACCGCCGTGCTGGAGAGGAACTTCGATGGCTATTGCAGCAAGGTGGTGGACGAGTTCGCCGACTATTACCAGCAATACTATCCCGAGGGGTTTGCCGAAGAAGTGAAGTCACAGCCTGGATTCAGGGACAAGATCAACTTGGTGTATCTGAAAGCGCAGAGGTTGGGACATCCCCTCTATCTCATCATCGACGAGTATGACAATTTCACCAACACGGTGCTCAACGAGGAGGGCGAGGCCGTCTATCACGCGCTGACACATGCCAACGGTTTTTATCGTGACATTTTCAAACTTTTCAAGGGAATGTTCGCCCGTATCCTGATGATGGGCGTCTCGCCCGTGACGATGGACGACGTGACCTCTGGCTTCAACATCGCCTCCAACATCTCCCTGCGCCCTGAGTTCAACATGGTGCTGGGCTTCTCGGAGGAGGATGTGCGCACGATGATCCGCTACTACCAGTC
>CAMZHP010000141.1 GCA_947306845.1 uncultured Prevotellaceae bacterium | reverse complement strand
CCAATGAAGGAAACGAAGTATATGCTGCCTGCGCCAACACCGGCGGATTCAGCGAAGAGCAACTGAAGAAGAATGAGGAAAACGCCTACCGCCTCGGAGCCAAGGCATACGTCACTCTCGACGTGATGCAGGAGTATTATGAGAAGTCGCTGAAATACATGATTTTCGGCAATGTGCTCCGCAACAACTGCTACCCTATCTCCGTGTCATCGGAACGCATTTTCCAAGCTCTCGCCATCGCCCGCTATGCCCGTGAGATAGGCGCTGATGCCATCGCACACGGTTCGACAGGTGCCGGCAATGACCAGATACGCTTCGACATGACCTTCCTCGTGATGGCTCCCGGTGTGGAAATCATCACCCTCACCCGTGACCAGAAACTTACCCGTCAGGAAGAGGTGGACTATCTCAACGAGCATGGATTCTTCGCCGATTTCACCAAACTGAAATATTCCTACAATGTGGGTATCTGGGGCACCAGCATCTGCGGAGGCGAACTGCTTGACCCCACACAGGGACTGCCCGAAGAAGCCTACCTGAAACATGTCACAGCCAAAGCACCAAACGCCCTTCTGAAGATACAGTTCGAGAAAGGCGAAATCGTAGGTGTCAACGATGAGAAGTTCGATAATCCTGTGAAAGCCATCCAGAAGATAGAGGAAATCGGAGCCTCCTACGCCATTGGCCGCGACTGCAACGTGGGCGACACCATCATCGGCATCAAGGGCCGCGTAGGCTTCGAGGCCGCTGCCCCCAAGCTCATTATTGAGGCACACCGTCTCCTGGAGAAATCGACCCTGAGCAAGTGGCAGCAATACTGGAAAGACCAGGTGGCCAACTGGTATGGCATGTTCCTGCACGAGAGCCAGTATCTGGAGCCTGTCATGCCCGACATCGAGGCCATGCTTACCAGCAGCCAGCGCCATGTGACCGGCACCGCCATCCTCCGGCTGCGCCCCTATGGATTCGACACCGTCGGCATCGACTCACCCAACGACCTCACCCGCTCGAAGCTTGGTGAATACGGTGAGACACAAACTGGCTGGACCGCCGATGAGGCCAAGGGATTCATCAAGGTCACCTCTACCCCACTCCGTGTCTATTACGGCATCCACGATAAAGAAGAAAGATAAAAAAATTGAAAATTGAAAATTGAAAATTAAAGATTGAAGATTTTCCATTTCTCCGTAGGTTGCGTTTCCGACGCAACTTTACAAAACAGCTTCATTCTCAACTCTCAAAACTCAACTCTCAAAACTCAAAACAAAATATATGGAAAAGAGATTTTATTTATCAGAGACCGATAAGAAGTTAGGCGGTGTATGCGGTGGACTGGCCGAGTATTTCGGCATTGACTCATTGATTGTCCGCATCGTTTTCATCATCTTGTTCTTCGGCTACGGCTGCGGCTTGCTCGCCTATATCCTGCTGTGGCTTCTCGCTCCCAAACACTGATAACCCAATGATCAGAATAGGAATTCTCGGAGCAGCAGGCTATACCGGTGGGGAACTCATCCGTCTGCTGCTCAACCATCCCGAGGCAGAGATAGTATTTGCCAACAGCGAGAGCAATGCCGGCAATCCTGTCGCCGATGTGCATGAAGGATTGTTGGGCGACACCGACCTCACCTTCACCGAGCAGATGCCTTTCGATCAGGTCGATGTGGTGTTCTTCTGCTTCGGACATGGCAAAAGTGCCGCTTTCCTTGCCCAACATACCATCCCCGACAACGTGAAGATCATCGACCTGGCACAGGATTTCCGCATCGCTGCGCCAGGCAACGACTTCATATACGGACTGCCCGAAATCAACCGCAGTCGAATCGCTACGGCACAGCATGTTGCCAACCCCGGGTGCTTCGCTACCTGCATACAGTTGGGACTGCTCCCTGCCGCCCAAATGGGACTGCTTAGCGGCGACATTGCCGTCAATGCCATCACAGGCAGCACAGGAGCCGGACAGAAAGCCACCGCCACCACGCATTTCTCATGGCGCAACAACAACATGAGCATCTACAAGCCCTTCCAGCACCAACATGTGCCTGAAATCCTCCAGAGCTTGAGGCAGGTACAGGGACCTTTCGACGGCGAGGTGGACTTCATCCCCTATCGCGGTGACTTCGCCCGTGGCATTTTTGCCACAGAGGTGGTGAAAACCGAGGCTGCCATCGACGACATCGTGGTTGCCTACAAGGCTTTCTATGCCAATGCGCCCTTCACCCACTACAGTGACAAGGCCATTGACCTCAAACAGGTGGTCAACACCAACAAGGCTTTGATACACTGCGAGAAATACGGCAACAAACTGCTCATCACCTCCTGCATCGACAACCTGCTCAAGGGAGCTGTGGGCCAGGCAGTGGAAAATATGAACATCATGTTCGGCATCGACGAGACAGCCGGACTGAAACTCAAACCTTCAGCGTTTTAAAACAAGATTTATGAAACTATACGACGTATATCCCCTGCTCAACGTCAACATCGTAAAGGGAAAAGGCTGTCATGTATGGGACGAACAAGGAGTGGAATACCTCGACCTATACGGAGGCCATGCCGTCATCAGCATTGGCCATAGCCACCCTCACTACACCGAGGCAGTGAGCCACCAGGTGGGTCAGTTGGGCTTCTACTCCAATTCTGTCATCAACACCCTGCAGCAACAGTTGGCCACCAGACTGGGAAAGGCCTGTGGATATGATGATTATCAACTTTTTCTGGTGAACAGCGGTGCCGAGGCCAATGAGAACGCACTGAAACTCGCCTCGTTCCACACGGGCCGCACCCGTGTGCTCTCCGCACAAAAAGCCTTTCACGGACGCACCTCGCTCGCCGTGGAAGTGACGGACAACCCCAAGATCATCGCACCCATCAACGCCAACAACCACGTCACCTACCTGCCGCTCAACGATATCAGCGCCTGGGAAGCCGAACTCGCCAAGGGCGACGTATGCGCCTGCATCCTAGAGTGCATCCAGGGTGTCGGCGGCATCAGGATGGCAACGGCAGAGTTCGCAAGCCAGCTTCTTGAGGCCTGTCACCGCTACGGCACTGTGCTCATCTGCGACGAGATACAGTGCGGCTACGGACGGAGCGGACGGTTCTTCGCCCATCAATGGCTCGGCATCAGGCCCGACCTCATCACCGTAGCCAAAGGCATCGCCAACGGCTTCCCCATGTCAGCACTTCTCATCTCACCTGAGTTCACTCCCGTTTACGGGCAGTTGGGCACCACTTTTGGCGGCAATCATCTGGCATGTGCCGCTGCCCTCGCCGTGCTCGACGTTATCGAACAGGAACACCTGGTGGAGAATGCCGAGAAAGTAGGCAACCACATCATCGAAGAACTGAAAAAGTTGCAAGCCACACAGCCCCACATCATCGACGTACGCGGCAGAGGCTTGATGATCGGCATTCAACTCGACATGCCCTACAAGGAAGTGCGCCGTCGTCTGGTGGAAGAGGAGCACTGCTTCGTGGGTTGTTCAGGCACCGACACACTACGCCTGCTGCCACCCCTCTGCCTCACCATCGCCGAGGCCGACCAGTTTATTGAAAAACTTAAAACCGTGCTGTCATGAAAATAGCCATTATAGGAGCAGGAGCCATGGGCGGAGCCTTGGCCGAAGGACTGCTCAAAAGCGGAGCGACAGAACCCTCCGCCCTCACCATCGCCGACCCCTGCGAAGCCGCCCTCAAGCGGTTTGAAAACAGTGGCGCAAGCATCACCACCGACAACTCCGCCGCCGTTGCCAACGCCGACACCTTGTTCATCGTCGTGAAACCCTGGCTCGTGGAGCAAGTCATCAAAGGCATCCTGCCCGACATCAGCGGCAGGAAGCTCACCATCGTTGTCATCGCCGCTGGTGTGCCCTCAGCGAGCATCAGTCACTGGCTGACGACAGACAGCAACCCCGACTTCACCCTCTTCCTCGCCATTCCCAACACCGCCATCGCCGTGATGCAGTCGATGACCTTCCTCGTGCCTGCCATCGCTGGCGACACCGAGACGAAGCCCATGGAAACTCTCTTCGAGCAAGTGGGCGAATGCATCGTCACTGAGGAGCGTCTGCTGGCTGCCGGCACCACCCTTGCCTCATGTGGCATCGCCTATGCCATGAGATACATCCGTGCCGCCACAGAGGGAGGTGTGGAGATTGGTTTCAAGGCCCACGATGCCCAGCAGATCGTACAGCAGACCGTGAAGGGAGCCGTTGCCCTGCTGCAAGCCACCGGCAACCATCCTGAGGCAGAGATTGACAAGGTGACCACCCCCGGCGGTGTCACCATCAAGGGCCTCAACGAGATGGAGCACGCCGGATTCTCCTCCGCCGTCATCCGCGGTCTGAAAGCCGGCATGAAGTCGTAATCTATTCATTTGCCTATATACACCATCTATACCCAGCATTATGGAAGAACAGATCAAACAGATAGGTGAGCGCCTGCGCGGACTGCGCGACGTGCTCGACATCACCACCGACGAGATGGCTGCCGTCTGCGGCATCTCTGTGGCCCACTACGAGCAGATGGAGAGCGGAGAGAGCGAGCTCTCCGTAGCCAATCTGCAGAAAATCGCCAAGCACTATGGCGTGTCACTCGATGTGCTCATGTTCGGTGAAGAGCCCAAGATGAGTTCCTATTTTCTCACCCGCAAGGGGCACGGCATGAGCGTGGAGCGCCGCAGCGCATACAACTACGAGAGCCTCGCCAGCGGATTCCGCGGCAGAAAGGCCGACCCCTTTATCGTGACCGTGGAGCCCAAGCCCGCCGACACCCCCAAGGAGATGAACTCACACAGCGGTCAGGAATTCAACATGGTGCTCGAAGGCACCATGGAACTCACCATCGGCAGCAAGGTGCTCACCCTCAACGAGGGCGACTCCATCTATTTTGATGCCACACAGCCCCACGGCATGCGCACGCTCAATGATCATCCCGTGAGATTTTTGGCCATTATTTTCTGAGAAAGCCCTAAAACACTAGTTATTCTAGAAAATCTAGATGCTCTAGATATTCTAGATAATCTAGATATTCTAGAAAAAACAAAAAGAAAAGAATATAAAATGGTAGAAAGATTCCTCTCGCAGACCTCCTTCACTTCAGTGGAAGACTTCAAGGAGCACCTGCATTTCAAGATCAAGGAGAACTTCAATTTTGCTTATGATGTCGTTGACGCATGGGCAGAAGAGCAGCCCGACAAGCTCGCCCTGCTGTGGACCAACGACGAAGGAGCCGAGGTCAGGCTCTCCTTCAGCGACATCAAGCAGAGGAGCGACCAAGCTGCCTCTTACCTGCAGTCATTGGGCATCGGCCATGGCGACATGGTGATGCTCATCCTGAAGCGCCGCCTGGAGTGGTGGATCACGATGCTCGCCCTCTGCAAGATCGGAGCCGTCGCCATCCCCGCCACCCACATGCTCACCAAGAAAGACATCATCTACCGCAACAACCGCGCGTCGGTGAAAGCCATTATCTGCGTGGGCGAGGAGTATGTCATCAGTCAGATACAAGCCGCCATGCCCGACAGTCCCACTGTTGATGTACTCGTCAGCGTGGGGCCGATAGTTGGAGAAGGCTTCCATGACTGGAACGCTGAAATCGGGGGAGCCCCCGCTTTCGTGAAGCCCAAGCACGTCAACACCAACGACGACACCATGCTGATGTATTTCACCAGCGGCACCAGCGGCGAGCCCAAGATGGTGGCTCACGACCACTTATATGCCATGGGGCATCTCACCACCGGCGTCTTCTGGCACAACTTGTCAGAGGACAGCATCCATCTCACCGTGGCCGACACCGGCTGGGGAAAAGCTGTGTGGGGTAAATTCTACGGGCAATGGTTTGCCGGTGCCGCCGTCTTTGTCTACGACCATGAGAAATTCTCCGCTGACAGCATGCTGCGCCAGATGGAGAAATATCGCGTCACCTCGTTCTGCGCACCTCCCACCGTCTATAGGTTCCTCATCCGCGAAGACTTCTCCCAATACGACCTCAGTGCGCTGCGCTACTGTTGCACCGCCGGAGAGGCCCTCAATGCCGCCGTTTACGACAAGTTCCGCCAACTGACCGGCATCCGGCTGATGGAAGGTTTCGGACAGACCGAGACCACCATGACCCTTGGCACCATGCCATGGATGGAGCCCAAACCCGGCAGCATGGGCATGCCCAACCCACAGTACGACATCCGACTCATCAAAGCCGATGGCACACCCTGTGAGGAAGGCGAGAAAGGCGAGATTGTAGTGCGTGTGGGCGATCGCAAGCCTATCGGACTGTTTAAGGAATACTACCGCGACGAGGAGCTCACCCGCGAGGTGTGGCACGACGGCTTCTACCACACCGGCGATATGGCATGGCGCGATGAGGACGGCTACTACTGGTTTGAAGGGCGTATCGATGATGTCATCAAGTCGAGCGGCTACCGCATTGGACCATTTGAGGTAGAGAGTGCGCTGATGACCCATCCTGCCGTGGTGGAATGTGCCATCACCGGCGTGCCCGACGACATCCGCGGCATGGTGGTGAAGGCTACCGTTGTGCTTGGCAAGGAATGGAAGGACAAGGCCGGCGACGCATTGGTGAAAGAACTCCAAAACCATGTGAAGCGGGTGACAGCTCCTTACAAATATCCCCGCATCATCGAGTTTGTGGATGAGCTTCCCAAAACCATCAGTGGCAAGATACGCCGTGTGGAAATCAGGAACAAGGACAAAGCGCAAAAGGCGAACTCATGAAACATAGGATAGTTGTCAAGGTAGGCTCCAATGTGCTCACTCGCACCGATGGGAAACTCGACGTGACCCGCATGTCGGCCCTCGTCGACCAGATTGCCATGCTCAGGAAACAAGGATACGAAGTAATACTGGTATCATCAGGTGCTATGGCATCGGGACGCGGCGAGCTCAAAGTGAGCCACAGCCTCGACTCCGTGGAGCAGCGACAGCTATTCTCCGCCGTGGGTCAAGTGAAGCTCATCGGCCTTTACTACGACCTGTTCAGGGAATTTGGCATCCACGTGGGGCAGGTGCTCACAATGAAAGAGAACTTTCAACCTGGCGAGCAATACCGCAACCAGCGCGCCTGCATGACCGTGATGCTGGAAAACGACGTGTTGCCTATCGTCAACGAGAACGACACGGTGAGCGTCACAGAGTTGATGTTCACTGACAACGACGAGCTATCGGGACTAATCGCCCAGATGATGAACGCCGACACACTCGTTCTGCTCTCCAACATCGACGGCATCTATACCACACACCCCGACGACCCCGCCGCAGAACTCATCCGAGAAGTGGCTCCCGGCCGCGACCTCAGCGAGTATATCCAGCCTGAGAAAAGCGCTTTTGGGCGTGGTGGCATGCACTCCAAGTACACCACTGCCCGGAAAGTGTCGCAGAGTGGCATCCGCGTCATCATCGCCAATGGTGAGCGCGAGAACATCCTCACCGACCTCTTCGAGCACCCCGCCGACACCCCCCATACAGAGTTTAAGAACTAGGATGACTAGAAGCCCTAGGAAAGCCTAGGAATCCTAGGAAAGCCTAGGATATCCTAGAAAATCCTAGAAAATCTAGATCATCTAGAAAATCTAGAAAAAACAAATATCATGCAATTGACCTCCCTTTTTGAGCAGGCGAAAGCCGCCAGCCGCGAGTTGCTGCTTCTCAGCGACCAACGCAAGAATGATATCCTAAGAGCAGTGGCCAACGCCATTGCCGACAATAGTGCGACGCTCCTCGAAGCCAATGCCCGCGACCTGGCACGAATGGACCGCAGCAACCCCCTTTACGACCGTCTGCTGCTCGATGAGAAACGTCTCGCAGGAATCGCCAGCGACATGCGCCATGTCGCGGAGCTGCCCACCCCACTGGGCAAGGTCCTCATCGACAAAACACTTGACAACGGACTGCACCTGCGCCGCGTGAGCGTGCCCTTCGGAGTGATCGGCATCATCTATGAGGCTCGTCCCAACGTGAGTTTCGATGTCTTCTCACTCTGTTTCAAGAGCGGCAATGCCTGCGTTCTCAAAGGCGGGCGTGACGCCGATGACTCCAATCGTGCCATCGTCGGTATGATACAGGACATCCTCGCCAAAGA
>CAMZHP010000140.1 GCA_947306845.1 uncultured Prevotellaceae bacterium | reverse complement strand
CACAATGTCGACCGCAGGTTGGAAATGCTTCACAAAGACATCGTCAACAGGAAGTTCTGAGACATCGATGATGTCGCCTGTCACTTTCTTGTTGAGCAGTTTCCCCCGCTTGCCTTTGGTGATTTCTATCGTGGCCTCTGCCACCATAAGGGCATTGCATGAGGGGTCGAGGAAAACGACGTCCTGACCTGCCGTGTTCTTCACCACATCCTTAAACTGCGTATGGTCGTGGCCGTAGAGGATGATGTCGAAACCAGGCACTTCCTTGGCGATACGCAGCGAGGCATCTTCCTCATAGTCGGGAGTGACGATACCGCCGTCCTTTCCGGAGTGGAACAGTCCGATGATGATATCAGGATGCTCGTTGGCTTTGACTTGGTCAACCCAGTAGCGGGCACTTTTCACCATCTCATCAAAACGGAGACCGCTCCACAGTTCCTCATTGAGCCAGTTGGGGATGGCCGGAGTGAGCATGCCGATGATGGCTATCTTGACTCCGTCTCGCTCAATGATGGTGTAGGGATGTACATATGGCTTACCTGTCTTCGTCTCGATAATGTTGGCACCGAGCATCGGGCACTTCACCTCACGGATCCATTTGTCGTAAACGGCATGGCCCGTTTCCACGTCATGATTGCCGAAGGTCTGGGCATCAAAACCCATGTAGTTGATGACTTCTGCAGCCACATTGGGGATTTCAGGCTTCACATAGTTGCAGTAATAGCAGGTGGGCTGTCCTTGCAAAATGTCACCGTTATCGACAAGGATGACGTTCTTGCCGTATTGCTCGCGCTGCTGTCTCACGTAGGTCATCACACGTGCCATGCTGCCCTTGAGCGGACGGCGGTTGATGAAGTCATAGGGAAAGAAGCATCCATGTACGTCACTGGTTTCAATCACCTTGATGGTCACTGTCTTTTTCTTCGCTGTTGCCAACATCGGAATCAGGATTAGAATGGCCAGAATGGCCGCTGATAAATAGTTTCTCATATCTTGTAGTATTTAATAGTCATCTCAACACAGAAGCACAGAATTACATAGTTTTATTCCTTTCTGTCTTTGTTTCTTTGTGCTGAATTAAACACATCCTTCACTTCTTCTTCCTGCGTTTTAGTCCTACTAGCTCACGCCAGCCATTGAAGTCTTTCTTCATAATCAGACCGATGCCCTGGGTGTTGAGGCTGTTCTTGACAAAGTAGCGGTCGTTGGATTGGTTGTACATCTTCAGAGCCAGGTTGCCGTTGGGATAAATCAGGTAGCGGATGTCGAAGTCACCAATGAAACTGGCGGTTGCATTGGCGTTGTCACGGTAGCCGAACTGTCCGTTGATGAGGAGACGGTTGTTGAAGAGGTTGCCACTGAGCAGACCTTCGTATTCTGCATTGTAGAAGCCTTCGTCGCCTGTCGAGATGTTGGCTCCGAAGTTCCAGTTGTTGCTTTTGATGACACTACCAAGCAGGTTGTTGATCTGCTGGCTGATGGTTCCGCTGAGGAGACTCTGCATGGCCAGACTGGTTTGGGTCTGTCCCTGTGGAGTCACAGCATTGGTATTTTGGTTATAGAAGCGACCGATGGTCAGCAGATAGATGACTTGTTGGTTGAGTTCCTCCTCACTGTCAATCAGACTTCTCACCATCTGCTGGGCATCGTTGTTGATGGTAGGCAACTCCATGTCGAAATCCACGGCGGGTCGCTCGGGAGTTCCGGTGATGTTCATCAGGCAGTTCACGCGGATGTTGTTGGAGGTGAAGTTCTTGCCTATGTTGAGATCAGAGAGGGGCACGCCGTTCACTGGATAAAGGGCCTTCAGGTTAAGTCCTGCGTGGTAGGGATTGCCACCAAAGGCTATCGTGCCTCCTTGCTGGAATTGGAAGTCTTTCTTGATGACATTCTGAATGGTCAGCTTGTAGATGCCATGGTCAACAACATAGTTGCCGAACAGGTTGAATGATCCTTTGTTGAAGTAGGAGGCGCGCAGCGTGCCGTTGCCATAAAGTGCGATATAGTCGCCGCTCTGAGCATCCATCAGCAAACGGAGGGTGGCGTCGGGTGTCGCGTTGATATGGAAGTTCATGCGGAGGTTGGAGGGAAGGTCTTCCTCTTCTGGGTATTCATCGCTGCTGTCATTTCCCTCTTGAGTGATGAGGGGTGCGGTGCGGCTGGCGGAGGGTAGGTTGGAGTAGTCCAAGGCCTCCGGCGTGATATCGTTCCATTGTATGAAGCTTTGGTCATTCAGCATGTCAGGACTGGAAGCATTGTAGTTGAACACAGTGCCCTTCTCCGGGGTGGCGTCCACATCTATGGTCACTTCGCCGCTCACTCCCTTGATGTGACAGTCGCCGGTGGCATATACCGTACCGCAGAAAGTGCTCTCTCCGAAATCCTTGAAATCATAGGCAAGTAGGTTGTTGGCATGGATGCCCAAGTCGAAGGTGAAGTTACTGAGATAGTCATGGTCGATACTGCCGGTGACAGAACCCGTGTGCCCGTCTTTGTCATAGATGGCGGCATGGTCGAACAATATATGGTTAGGTATCAGTGTGATGGTGTCGTCGCGGAGAGTGTAGGTGGTATTAAGACTCTTCAGCTCGATTGTTCCATTGGCTACAGCTTTGCCCTCTAAGTTGATGTCGCTCAGGGGACCAAACAGACGGACATGTCCGTTGATGCGGGTGTCGATGTCGCCCAAGAAACTGCTGGTAAACCTCTTGAGAAAATGCAATGGGGTCCCGTGGGTGCCGAAGTCGATGTTGATTTCCCCGGGCGAGAGCACTACATATCCGTTGATATCGGTGCTGCCGGAAGGGCCGTCGGTGGCTTTCCCGTCCATTTCTATACGGTTGTCTTTGGCATTCCAGACAACATCGATGTCCAGGTCACCGATGCGGCCATCCACGAATTGGAAATTGTCAATCATCAGGTCGGCTTTTGCATTGGGGGTATCATAGACGGAGGTGACAAAGGCATTGCCAGAAATATGCCCGCCGAAGTCCACGCCTTTCACCTGGAGGATGCTCGAAATGAAGGTGGCATCAAGTCGGTTGAGATCCACATGAAGGGTGTCTGTCGGCGTATCGGTGAGAGCGCCGGTGACGATGATATGTTGCTCTCCGTTGCGGATGGTGAAGTGGTCGATGTCGATGTCACCGCTGGCAAGTTCGATCTTGGAGCGCTCCACTGACCAGGGCATGCCGTTGACGAAAATCTGAGACGGTAACATCGACACATGGGCAGCCTTGCGGTGATGGTCATCGATGAGGAATTGGGAGGAGGCTGTCAGCGAACCGCGCAGATGCTGCTTGCCGCCATGATTGTTGAAGGCGATGTCGGTGTAGAGTTGGTTGTTGGCAGCAGTGGCATTCAGTGCCAGGTCAAGGGGCTTGCCGCTGTCCTGCATCTTTTTCAGACTCATGTTGGTGATGATGGAGTCGCCGAGGGTGGTGATTCTGAGATCGACGTCCCTGTAGTCGCCATCATTGTAATCGATGCTGGGGATGATGCAGGTGAGGTCGATGAAGTCGGCTTCCTCATCCACATGGCCGCTGATGTGCATAGGGGAGTTGATGTCAAGGTTGATGTCTGTGAACTGCCGGAGCCAGTCGCTGCGGTCGATGTCGACAGAGAACTCGAACTCGCTCTGATGGTGTGAGGTACTTTCAGGGAGATAGGGGAACGTGGGCAACTTGCTCTTCACAACATTGGACAAGCTCTGTACAATGGTGGTGAAATCGTATTGACCTGAAATGTTGAGGTCTCCAAAGTCGCTGTCGATGAAGACATGCTTGTTGGATCCCTCGTTGTCTGCGTCGATGTGGAGATGGCTCAGTTGATAGTTTTTCTTTGGTGACTGCATCACGAGATTTTCCAAATCCACCGTACCTTGCAGGTCTTGGAAGGAAGCTCCTTGTATATCTGTCCTGAGGTCGAAATCCATCACGTGTCCCTTCAGTTGGCTGGTTAGTCCAAGTGCCTCGGGATTGATATGGCGGGCATAAGCCTTAATGGCGGCAGAGGGGGTGGCGGCGGAGAGGTTGAGTTCTCCTTCCAGGCCAATCTGACCATAGGGGTCATCGATGCCCAATGTGCCGTTGAAGGATTCCTTATCGTAGAAGCCGTCAACCGTGATGTTGTTGTAGGTGTGTCCGTTGAGGTCGAAATGGCTGACCTCTCCTTTGGCATAGAGCGACATGTTTTTGTTGATAGGCAACTGACCGTCCACGTCGATGGAGGTGGCGATGAGCCCTAAACGATTTTCCCTGAGGATGGTACGCAGATTGATGCCATCGGTGTCAATATGGCCGCTGAGATGCTGGCCACGGAGACTTGCGGCAAGGTCTGCCTGACCGGCATCGGTCGCCAGATGGCCTTTTAGCGCATAGGTGTCGGCAGAGCCGCCGACCTCACCATTGTACTTGATGTCGCCAAGATTGAGCACCTGTGTGGGCAGGGCGATATGTGCTTGGCTGCACACCTTGACAAGAGCGGAGTTTTTGACATCCAACTGACTGATGCGGAAAAACCATTCGGGTGATCGGTTGAGTTTTTTCACCGTTCCGTTGGTGGTGAGATGCAGTCCATCATCGCTGTGAAGGTTGATGTTGTTCAGATTGATGTGGTTGGCTGTTCCTGAGACGTTGGCAATCAGTCTAACGGGGTTCTGGAATGATTCAGCCTGTGGGAGGATGAACTTGATGTCGGCGGGTGACAATTGCAACTCGTCGATGTTTCCCCGGAACCAGAGCGTTTCCTTTTGGAGTCCTTCCTTGTCGAATATATAATTAGCCTGAATGGTGTCGGATTGCAGGGAACTGTTGGGAAGTTTGACAAGAAGGTCGGTGAGGTTGAGTGATTCCTTGGTGGCTTTCAGGTTGAGTGACAACTGGCGCAGGTCGAGCCCTGAGTGTTCTTTGAGGGTGACACGTTTCACGCGAAGGTCGATGGTGTCATTGCTGAGCTGATACAGCATCAGGTGCCCACTCAGGTTGGTGATGTTGAGATGATGGGGGGAGAAATGGTTGGGGGTGGCGGGTATGTCAAGGCGGTCATACCTGACGGCACTATTGCGTATAACGAGGGAGTTGATGTTGAGGTGGAGCGGCTTTTTCTCATCCTTTTCCTCAGATGCCAGAGAGTCGAGGATGAACTGGATGTTGAGCGGACTTTCTGCGTCAGCCTTGTAGAGGTGGGCTTTCACACCGAACAATTGGGCGGAGGATACCGAAATCTGGCCTCCAAGCAGCGGACCGATATCGACTGTGGCGGAGAGACGGGAGGCGCTCAGCGCCTTCTCGCCCTGTTGGTCTAGCAAATCTAAATCATCGATAATCACACGGTTGAGCATGCCAACATTAATTTTTCCTACCTTGACAGTGGTGCCCAACTTCTCACTCAAAATATTGCTCGTTTTTGTACCCAAAAAAGATTGTACCGCTGGTATGTGCAGCAGTATGAACAAAAGGGCCAGGATGCCGACGAGCAACCATACGACCGTGCTTATTATGTGGCGTATCGCTTTGATATCTTGTCTTGTTTCGTATGGGGGCATGGATGCACCATGCCCCCTAAACGATTACAAAATTACATATAAATGCCCATATTGGCAATTATTTTAGGTTTTTTTGAGGTTATTTCTGGCGTAAGCCATACAGATAGCCGAGAAGTGCCATTTTTCCGCGCATGGTCTCACGCGGAGTGAATTCTCCGTTCACCCACATGTAGCGTTGGTTGAAATATGATTCCTGGCGCGGCCATCCTCCGTCGTTCCATGAGGGATAGCAGCGGTTGAGCAGAATACGCGCGTCGCCGCCATTGCCTGGCGACCAAGTCTCTGTGCCGTTGAAAGGTGTTTGGCCAGGATGGGTGCCGGGGGCGCCGTCGTTGCGGCCAGTGGTATAGACGTCGGTGATGTGACGCTCACCCAATCCCGTCATTTCCACGATGTTGCCGGGATTGCGGCCCAGAGTCCATCCTGCCTCTGTATACATGGCATGCTCCAACTGCTGTCGGCGTGCCTTGTCGTTGGCAATAAAGTGGGCGAGCATCACCAACTGCAGGTTCTGGGATGTCTGCCATCTGCTGTCGTTGGCAGTGCGGCGCGATGGACGCTCCGTGAAATGGCTCACATTGTATTGATCGGCATGGGAGTTGATGCTGGCGAGAAGATTCCGATAGAAGTCGGCATGGTGGCGCGGATGGGGACAGATGAGATAGGCGGCGGCAGCCCACAACTGGTTGAAACCGATTTCCCCGGCCTTGAACTCATTGGTGGCGTTGGCTGGGAAAAAGCCCTGGCGGCCTTTGTTGAACAGCAGCGACTTGTTGTCCTTGATCATGCTCTCCTTGACCATTATGTCTTCCCACTCGGTGTCGCCGGTGACGTTATAGAGGAAGGCGGCGGCCATCTGGCGGAAGTCTCGGCCGCGCATGCTGATGCTTCCCACATCCTGCATGTCGTCGAGTTGCTGGTTCTCCTGCTTGCTGGCATAACGGAAGGCCTTGATGGCTTCCTCGGTGTAGTATGCACGCAGTGTGTCATTGTGCTGGATGCGGAAGGCATCGGCGAGGATGGCGCAGTTGGCGGCGTTGGCCCAGGCAGCCATCGTTGTGCAGCCTGCTTGGAACATGATGGTCCATTCTGAACTGGGGTTGGTCACTCCTTGTGAGTAGCCCTCACCATCGCGGATGCTTAGGAAGAAGTCGGCCTCGTTGCGGGCTTCGTCGATCAGGTCGGGTATGCCATTGCCGCTCTCGCGGATGCCCAGGTTGTCTTCCGACAAGGCTCCGTTGGTGAGAAGATAGGGCAGCAGCATGTCGTAGATGTTGCTGACGTGGGCAAGGTGGCGATCCCAGTCGAAGGCGTCGGAATGGCCGCCTTTCACATCGATGGCGACGGGATTGCCGGGAAGGCGGTGGCGCCAGAAGATGGACTGGAGCGCTGGTTTGAAATGGGGCTCATCCCACACGTCGGTGCGAAGGGCTCTCCATTCTGGATTCCATGGGTGGAAGTCGGTCTTGTAGATGGTGAAGCCTTTGGGATCGACTTCGGGGATGAACTGTGGCTGACGGGGTATGGGGAACACATGTTCGGGGTCTTTTGGCTCACCCAGGCGCATGTAATAATATCCCCGCACGGAATAGCGGAATGGCTCGTGATACACAGCCGCACTGATGTCGAAGTCCATGCTGCATCCCACATCTTCCACTACCAAGCGGTAGCGGCCGGGACGGTTGCCCTTGAAGTCGATGTTCCACACGTCGGTGCCAATGAGACTCTTGCCTCCAGCTTCCTGTGATGAGGCAGAGGATGGCTTCCAGAACTTCACCGTGCCGGCTTGCTGCTTCTTGCCGCTCTTCACGTCGTAGAGATATATCTTTCGGCCTTCCCATGCCTTGTAGTCACGCTGACCACCGTCACCCATCCATTGGTAGAGGTCGGCGGCCTTGATGCTCTCCGAGGGGGAATAACCGATGATATTCACATGGATGGCTTCCGACGGGGAGTTCCAGATGTCAAAACGGATGCTTGCGGTCTCCTTGTCGCTGCCGATACCTTGGGGGATGGTAACGGTGTAGGTGCGCCCTTGCTTCATCGGTTGGGGCAAATGCAGAAACAGCCAGTGGTCGAGTTCGCTTTGCAGGCGGTTGTCGGTATTCATCGGCTTGCTCTTGCGCCATACGGCAAGAGGGGCCTTGCTGCCAAAGGATGTGTCGTCGGTGGAACTGATATTCCATTTCGCGGCTTGCTGTGCGGCGGTGGTGTTCAGCCGCTCTCCGAACACAAGCAAGGTGTCATCCCCTTCGGCAAAGGAATGACCCAGATAGGCACTCGGTCCGGTGCCGTCATCACGGTAGTGCACCTCTCCGTCACGGAAATGCACCATCAGGTATTCTTTGTCTATCACGTTGAGGGATAACAGTTTCGTCGCACTGCCCGATGCGGGAGTCAGCAGCATCACGACTGCCAGAATCCCTCTCCATAGATGTCTGATTTTTCCCATGTTCTCCAGAGTAATCATAATTCTTAATTCTAAATCCTTTATTCTTAATCCTCAATGTTTGCCTATTCCCACACTTTCGTTTGGGTGCATTCCACACGTTGCGAGAGTCG
>CAMZHP010000139.1 GCA_947306845.1 uncultured Prevotellaceae bacterium | reverse complement strand
AGAAAGTTAGTGTGGAACTGCTGAGTACGGCGTAAGCTTCAGTGGTAGTGGGTGTCGGAGCTGTACCATCCTTGAAGTAGCCGCTCTTCCATTGGTACCATCCAGAGCCAGTTTTGTCCTTCTGTGGGGTGAATCCCGAAGGGTAGACCAGTGAACAGGGAGCTGATGTCGTACCCACTCCACCGCAAGCCTCCGCATCGAGCACATTTGCCGTGGCTGGGATGGTCAGCGTCTTCAGGCCCGCTTTGTACATCATGTCCGTGGTGACCTGTGAGGATGTCAGTGTGAAATTGGAGATGTCGAGGCTGGTCAGTGATGTGCATTTGAAAAACATCGCATCCATATTGGTCACCTTCGATGTGTTGAAGTTTCTCACATTGACAGTCTTCAGGTTGCTGCATCCATAGAACATGTAGCCCATCGTGGTGACATTGGCTGTATTGAAGCCACTCACGTCGATGGTGCTCAGTGGGCAGTTGTAGAACATCATCCACATCGTCGTCACCGATGATGTATTGAGGTTGCTGATGCCCGTAATCGTCGTCAGGCCGGTCAGATTATAGAACCAGCTCCTGGTGGACTTGGGGCGGGCGTTCTTGAACGAGCTGTCGAACACAACGGTCTTGATGGAAACATTCTGATACCAGCCAGGAGCGGAACTTTCATTGTTCATATCATACTTCGTACCTGAGCGCGATGACTTATTGCTGTCGTAATAGAACGTCAGCGTACTGCCGTTGAGCACGGCGTACATAGCATCTGCCGCCCTCACAACCGAGGCTCCCATGAGCATCAGAAGCGTGATAAAAAGTAATACTAGCTTTTTCATAATGAATTTGATTTTTGGTTAATATTTTTATGAGATATTATCATACATGGATGTCCAAATTTCTATTGTCGCTCAAGTAGCAGCACACGACTGCTCCAGTCGTTTTTCTTGTTCCACTCCACATCGTTGCGATAGGGCATCTCCAGTCCGTGGCTCATCAGATACGCCCCACTAAAAACCTTTCCCTCACAGTCGAGTGGACGCTGGTCAATGCGGTTGAGCTCATGTATTTTGTAGATGCCGTCGGCCTCAAGTCCCGCCATCCTCACACGTGGCAGATGCTCGTTCTGGAACGACTCCGTCTTCCACCAATAGAACACGGCGCGGTCCTTCTGTTCCGAGACATACATCATTGATGCCAGCCCCTTGCGGTCGTAGGGCGAGACGAGCCTGTAGATGTCACCGAACTGCACAACAGGCCTGATCTGCTTGTATTCGGCAATAGCCTTGCGGCAGAGTTCCTTCTCTTCGTCCGTCATGTTCTTGGGCTGTATCTCCATGCCCAAACGTCCGCTCATAGCCACGTCGATGCGGTATTTGAGCGCAGTAGTGCGGAACACTGTGTGGTTGGGCACAGCACTGATATGGCAGGCCATGGCCATGGAGGGGAAGAAATAGCTGGTGCCCCACTGCATGTAGATGCGCTGCAGAGCATCTGTGTTGTCACTCACCCAGAACTCATCGAACCAGGGCAGCACGCCCCAGTTGGCCCTTCCACCGCCACTGGCGCAGGCTTGGATGGTGACGTCGGGATATTTGTCGCGAATCCTCTGGCAAACTTTCTCAAAGCCCCTGTGGTACTCGATATACAGGTGGCTCTGGTCCTCTGCCTTCAGGTATTGGCTGCCATGGTTCATGACCGACATGTTGGCATCCCATTTGATGTAGTCGATTTCAGGATACTTGGTCAGCAGGTTGTCAACGATACTGAAGACGAAGTCCTGCACTTTGGGATTGGAGAGGTCGAGCACCACCTGGGTGCCTCCGCGCCCCAGCACAGCATCGCGCTTAGGAGCCTTGATGATCCAATCAGGGTGTTTTTCATATAGTTCACTCACCGTGTTGCTCATCTCAGGCTCAATCCAAATGCCGAACTTCACCCCGTTTTTCTTGGCATCGCGGAGCAATCCCTCGATGCCATCAGGCAATTTGTTGCGATCCACCACCCAGTCGCCCAACGAAGAGTTGTCGGTTTTTCTCGGATACTTCTCGCCGAACCATCCGTCATCCATCACGAAGAGTTCACCACCCATACTGGCGATATCGGCCATCATCTGGTCCATGCCCTTCTGGTTGATGTCAAAATATACGCCCTCCCAGCTATTGAGCAGGATTTTGCGTTCCTTGTCACCATGCATGAGCCTGTATTTCCTGCCCCATCGGTGGAAATTGCGCGACACGCCGCTCAATCCCTCCTCGCTGTATGTGAGAGCGAGCTTAGGTGTGGTGAAGGTCTCGCCACGACGGAGGTGGTATTCTGAATTGTCCTCGTTGATGCCGGCAAAGAGGTAGTGATATTCGGTGTCATCGGTCTCCACCTTGATTCGGTAGTTGCCCGAATAACAAAGGGCAGCACCTATGACAGCACCATGGTTTTCATTAGCCTTGCCATCAAGTGAGAGCATGATTTCCGCATGGTCTGTATGTGCGTTGCGTACTCCATCCTTATTTTTCAGGATGAGTTGTCCCGAGGATAGCGGTTCCTCAGTAAGTTGCGCCTCGTTGCCCCATGACCCATGAAGGTGGCTCACCCACACGTCTCCCCTTCGGACGGGAAGCATGGCAGAAGCGAAGGTAGTGAGTGTCACCGTCCCTTTCTCATTGTTGGTGATATCGGTCCATACCTCTATCATGTCCACGTCACGGTAGGCTCTGTAGTGGAGACGCACCTCCACGGGATAGACTGGGTCGTGCATGGTGATGGTGGTGACAGTGGCGTTGCCCTCTGTAGCGGTGGTGACGCCTGTGGTGACAAGGGCCGTCGACATGTTACCATCGGCATGCCTCATGGCGAGGGCAGCCTCCGCCGGGCAGTTCATGCCGTATGCGGGATAGGCATTCATGCGGCCGTCGCGTGGACGTTGCAAACGGTCGGCATCACCATCACGAAGATGTGTACCGAAATACACATACTCAGGAGCCTTCCCCTCATCGACTTGGAGGACAAGGCTCATGTTTTTGGTTTCCACCTTCACTGGAGCAGCTTGCAGCAATAAAGTGCAAGCGAGACATGCGGTCATGATAACAATCTTTTTCATATTTATTTAATAGTTAATGGCATGGATAGAGGCTAGCGCCTTTGCAACTTGAATTAATGGCTACCGAGCACAATTTTCACAATACCCATCACGTCGGAAACGGTGATCTTGTTGTCTTTGTTGACATCGGCAATCTTCTTGATGAACGTAGTATGTCCCTTACCTAGGATTGCGTTCACTGTCAACATCACGTCAGCCACAGTCACCTTATCGTCACCGTTGGCATCACCCATCTTGGCATTCTTAAAATATCCGCCCCTCCAAGTGAAATAACTATGGCTTGCATCCCACACGGCTCCATCATAAACGAAGTTCTCGGGAACGACGAGTATGCAAGGTTTTTCGGCGGTGCCCACGCCCGAACATGCCTCATAGGTCTCCTCGTCGGACATGAAATTGGCACTGATGGGGATGGTGAGCGTCTGCAGAGCATTGCAATGTGTCAGCATATTATTGTAGGTGCCTTGTGCAATGAATGAGAAATTGCTGATGTCAAGAGAGGTAAGGGCAGAACATATATCAAACATGTAGCTCATGTCCGTCACCTTGGATGTGTCGAAATTGAGTCCGCTGAGTGTAGTCATGGAATAGCAGCCATCAAACATATATGACATGTCTGTCACGTTGGAAGTGTCGAAACTGCTCAAATTGAGGGATTCAAGATGGTCACAGAACAAGAACATAGCGCTCATGTTAGCCACCTTGGAAGTGTTCAGATTCTCAATATTCTTGATAGTAGTAAGATTGGTGAAGTAATAGAACCATCCTCGGCAGCTCCTTGGTCTTGCTTTAGAGAAACTGTCGTCAAACACCACCTCGGTGAGAGTTTCGGTGCCATCTGCACGATGCCAACGTGGCAAATCATAATCCTCATTCAGATCCAGCAGGTATGTCGCGCCAAAACGCTTTTCATATTGGTTGTCAAAGTACAAAGTCATGTTATCCCCATAAATCAGAGCGTAGGCATCACGGTCTATGAAGGAACCACCCTTCCAATTGAAATAGCCGTCCACCCATGTGGTATCATTGGGCGTGAAATCCTCGGCATAAATGAGCCGGCATGGAGAGTCTGCAGAGCCCACATGGTTAAATGTGCCCCCATCGGTCAGTTTATTGGCACTTGCAGAGACCTTCAGGGTTTTCAGACTGGTGCAATACATCACCATTCCACCATTATTGGTTCCGCTAAAGACGAAGTTGCTCAAATCGAGATTTTCCAAGCTGGTGCAATGGGCGAACATGCTGTTTGCACCATATCCAGAAGGGATGTTGCTGTCATCAAAGTGGCTCACATCGATGTTCTTCAGGCTACTGCATCCATTGAACATGCTTGTGAATGTCTTGGCGCTACGCGTATCGAAGTGACTCACGTCAACGCTTGTTAGTTGGCGGCAAGAGGAGAACATGAGTGCGAAGTCCACCACCAAATCAGTCTTCAGGTAATCAAGATGTGTGATGTTGGTGAGCTTTGTCATTCCATAAAACCAATAAGAAGTGGTTATGGGATGGTAATGAGCGAAACTCTCATCAAAGACAACTTTCTCGATATTTTCCCTGACACTGCTGCCATCTACTGTAGCCGAATACCATCCAGGTTTGTTGCTATTGATGGCGACACCGGAGTTTAGCGAATTCAGGCTATACACATTTTCTCCGGAAGAACTGCTGTTGTGCACAGACCTCTTGTCATCACAGTAGAACGTCAGGGTCTTCTTGTCACTCGACAGCACTGCATACGCCTGGGCAGTTTTAAAGTATCCGGCTTTCCATTCTAAATATCCAGATCCTTCAGAGACATTTTGGGGTGTAAATCCTGCGGGGTAATAGAGAAAACTGGGCTTAGCTGCAGTTCCCACTCCATAGAAGCTATTATCTGGCAGTTGATTGGCGAATCCAGAGTTGATAAAACTGGGGGTTAACTCCACTTTGGTGATATTGTTTGCACAATTAGACCATCCAGGGGTTTCTTTTAAACTGATCCTGTAAATCATCCCTTCGCTAATATGTGATTTCCTGTCTTTGTCATGATAGATTGTCAGCGACGTTTTATCCTGGGTAAGAACAGCGTAAGTCTCTGGCTTGGGAGGAAGCATCAAGTACCCTTTCTTCCATACGACATAATCATCCCCATTGCTGTTGGTATAAAGGGGCTCCCATGAGATATCGTCGAAATAGAAATTGATGACCTCCTTCAATTCATTGACCAGGAAGGAGATTGTCTGCATGCCAGAACTTCCTGCCTGTTCGGCTGAAATAGTTCCCTCATACTCGATTTCTTGCCACTCTGTGGTAACGTCATAGCTGCCTTCAAGCATTACAAAGTAAAGATATTCGGTAGGCATTTTATGGGACTGGACATTGATCTGTGTGTCTTTGTCAGCACGTACTTTCATTTTGAACCTGAAACGGTCGCCAGTATTCCATACATGGTTGGGAGTGGTGATGATGAACTCCGTTTCATAAAAATGTTCAGCTTCGGCATATGAAGTCACCATGTAGCCCTTGCTGCCATTGACGCCTACCCCATTGATGGGACTGGCATCCCTCAAATCATTATCTTTATGATGATGGGTTTTAATAACAATCTCGCTACCCTTGAAATCTCCTGTGGCATAATAGGGGGTTGTGACGAAACCCTCAGGACAGCTTAGTTTGCGGGGATTGTCGACCGAGCCGATATTCAGGAAGGCATATTCTGACAAATCCATAGCATTGTCATTGGAAAAGCTTTCGTCAATCACCACATCAGTGATGGAATATGCGTTTTCAAACCATTTGGGAAGGTCTTCCCCTGTATTCAGGCGGAACACCTGTCCCTCATTGACATGGGATTGTTTGTCATTGTCATTGTAAAACGTCAGTGTCTTCCTATCTTTTGAGAGCACAGCATAGGAATTGTCAACTTTGAAGTGGCCGCCTTTCCATATAAAGGAGCTTCCATTCTCATTGACCTCGATGGGTTGCCAAGAGATATCGTCAAAGTAGAAATTATTGCTCTTTCCTGGTTTACTGAGGTTAAAGGTGATGGTCTGCATACCATCTTGCTCCGAAGAAATGGTTCCCTCATAGGTGAACTCTTGCCACTCTGAGGTGACATTGAACTCTGATGTTCCTAGCATCTGATAATGCATATATGCACTAGGTGCGCCATGAGCCTGCACATAGACAGATGCGGGAACATCGGCCTTTACCTTCATGGAAAACCTGTAATTATCACCTTTCTTCCACGTGTGATCAGGGGTGTAGACAAAAAATTGCGAATCCCACATTTCAGCATCATTTTCGTCAGCATGCACCTTGACACCTTTTGAGCCGTTAAAGCCGATACCATTAAGAATGTCAGCATCCGAGACAGTGCCGCCAGACTGTGACGCTTTCAAGCATGTCAAACTGCTGCCCTCACAGTCACCATTGACCACTAAGTTGTCAGAAAGGGTGGCGTTGGGGAATATGCCATTAGGATAGAAGAGTTTGCAAGATGCTCCGTCTATACCAACCAAACGATTACAGGCATCGTCTGCCCAGTTAGTGGCGCCAGTGGGGATGACCAAACGATTAATTTTTGTGTTTACCAATAATCCAGTGGTTTTCACGCCAGGTTTGAAGGTGAAGTTGGAAAGGTTAACGGAATCCACACACGCATAGTTGAGCAAATTTCTCATGTCGGTCACATTCGATGTGTCAAAATGAGAGAGGTCGAGATTCTCAACCATACATGTTTTATTTCCCTCATTGGTTTCATAATGCCCAAGCGCATAAAACATATTGTCCATAATGGTCACCTGGGAGGTATTGAAATTTTCCCATCCTTCGAAAGACACCTTGACTCTGGCTTGCAGCCAATAAAACCAATACGACGTGCTTTGGGGTTTAAAGTTTTTAAAACTGCTGTCGAAGATCACATGGACGAAATCCGCAGTAGGGATAGCCAATCTTTGTGCATATGCAGTAGGGAAATCAATCGTCTCGCTTCTGCTATTTCGCAAATTATCGTAAAAGAGGGTGGCTGTGACTTTGTAAAGACTGCCATCGCTTGCTTCTGTTTTCTGAAGAGCACAATAGGCTTGTTGCGCATTAATTCCCAAGTTTCCAAAAAATGTCAGGAACAGGGTCAGTAAGAATAGTTGAATTGATTTCATATAGGTTTCGTTTTATTAAGTTTTTCGGTATTGTACATGTTATATTTGCAAAGATATAAAAAATATGATAACAATCTGTTATTTTTTCAAAAAAAAATTTGATAGAAATGAAGGGAATAACATGGAACTATCAATAATGGTTCCATCAATCGACAATTCATGACAAAAAAATCGTTATTTGTTTTGCTTTCCTCTCGCTAATTCGTATCTTTGCTTTCTCAATTGCAAAAAGACAAGGAATATGACCAACATGAGGAAAAAGGCCATGACAGCCTATAAAGAAGAAATTGCCGACACACCGTTGCTCACTGACGAGGAGGAACGCGAACTGGCACAGCGCATTCAGGAAGGTGATGAGAAAGCCGTGGCAAAATTGGTGGAGTCCAACCTCCGCTTCGTGCTCACCATCGCCAACGGTTACCGCGACCAAGGCATTGCCTACGACGACCTTGTAGGAGAAGGCAACATAGGTTTGCTGAAGGCAGCCAGACATTTCAGTCCTTACCCCGGCAAACGTTTTGTGAAATTTGCCGCCCCCATCATCCGCGATGCCATCGAGCGGCACATCGCACAGCACTCAGGGCTTTATAAAATACCCCGTGACGAGGCCACCAATGCGGAGGTCCGTCGCAGCCATCCGGTCTCAGTAGACGCCCCCATTCCTGCCGGCAGCAACAATAACTTCAATCTGCTCAACTTATTGGAGAACGCCGACTCTCCTTATGCTGATAGTGCCTATGAAAATGCCGACACCCAAGCGCATCTTGAACGCGTCATCCAAGTGCTCGACGAACGGCAGCAACAAGTCGTCAGACTGCTCTACGGCATTGGTGGCGATCGTCACACCATGGCAGAGGCAGCGATTCTGATGGGGCTGAAGCGGGAGCGGGTGCGC
>CAMZHP010000138.1 GCA_947306845.1 uncultured Prevotellaceae bacterium | reverse complement strand
GAAGAGCTTCTCTTTCCTCTTCGCACCCGTCAAATAGATTTGGAATTAAGAATTAGGGATTTTGGAATTAAGAATTAGGGATTTTGGAATTAAGAATTAAGGATTAGGAATTAAGAATTAAGGATTAGGAATTAAGAATTATGATTACCATTGCGAAGATGGCGGTGCGACTGGTAGGGACGCGATGTATCGCGTCCGCCACGACGAGCAAATCATTTGTCTAAACTCCTAATCTCCTAAACTCCTAAACTCCTATACTCCTACACTCCTACACTCCCAAACTCCCAAACTCCTAGAATCTCAAACTCAAAACATTTAAACTCCTAAAAAATAAAAAAACCTATGACAAAGCAAATTCTAACATTGCTGGCTTTCACCATGGCTCTCGCCATGCCGGCCAGCGCACAACGGCAACTCACTGTGAAGGCCAAACCAGGCACAGCCATCCATTCTACCATGTATGGCATCTTCTTTGAGGACATCAACTTCGGCGCCGATGGCGGACTCTATGCAGAGATGGTGCAAAACCGCTCTTTTGAATTCCCTGACAGACTGATGGGATGGAACATGTTTGGCAACGTGCAGGTGAGCGACGCGCGCCCCGCTTTCGACCGTAACCCGCACTATGTGGTGCTCGGCGACTCCGGACATATTGAGAAACGTACGGGACTCGAGAACCGGGGCTTCTTCGGCATGGGTCTGAAAAAGGGCCTTCGCTATGACTTCTCGGTCTATGCAAGGCTTCATGATGCAGGCAGTAAGGCCGCCCGCATCCGTGTCGAGCTGGTCAATGCAGCCAACAACATCATCACACGGCAGCGCATCACCATCGACAGCCGCGACTGGAAGAAATACACCTGCTCGCTCACACCCAATGTCACCGAACCGAAGGGACTCATGCGCATCTTCCTCGAGACAAAGGAGGGCGTGGACCTCGACCATGTGTCGCTCTTCCCGTCAGACAACTGGAACGGACTGCGGGCCGACCTGGTCAAAGACCTGGAGGACTTGCATCCTGGCATCTTCCGCTTCCCCGGCGGTTGCATCGTGGAGGGCACTGACCTCGAGACACGCTATCAGTGGAAAAACTCTGTAGGACAGGTGGAGAACCGTCCGCTCAACGAGAACCGGTGGAACTACACTTTCGCTCACCGCATGTATCCCAACTATTTCCAGACCTATGGCATGGGATTCTATGAGTTCTTCATCCTCAGCGAGAAAATCGGGGCAGAACCCCTGCCCGTGGTGAGCTGCGGTCTGGCCTGCCAATTCCAGAACCATACCGAAGATGCCCATGTGCCGGTGGATGACCTCCAGCCGTATATTGACGACGCGCTCGACCTCATCGAGTTTGCCAATGGCGGCACCGATACCAAGTGGGGCAAGCTGCGTGCCGACATGGGACACCCGGCTCCCTTCAACCTCAAGCAGATTGGTGTGGGCAACGAGCAGTGGGGCGCCCTCTATCCCGTGAGACTCGAGAAATTCATCAAGGCCATCCGTGCCAAATACCCCAACATCCTGGTGTGCGGAACAAGCGGACCCTCTGCCGATGGCAAGGACTTCGATTATGGATGGCAGGAGATGCGCCGGCTCAAGGTTGACCTCGTCGATGAGCACTACTACAAACCACCGCAGTGGTTCTTCGACAACGCCGGACGCTACGACAACTACGACCGCAAGGGTCCGAAGGTGTTCGCCGGAGAGTATGCCGCACATGGACGCGGTGACCTCAACAACTGGGAGGCTGCTCTCTCCGAGGCAGCTTTCATGACCGGTCTGGAGCGCAATGCCGATATCGTGTGGCAGGCCACTTATGCTCCGCTCTTCGCGCATGTCGAGGGATGGCAGTGGAAGCCCGACCTCATCTGGTTTGACAACCTCACCACTGCCCGCTCTGCCAACTGGTATGTGCAGATGCTCTACGGCACCAACCGCGGCACCAATATGGTGAACCTGACCGAGGACGGACAGCCCGTGAAGGGCAAGGACGGACTCTATGCCAGCGCGGTCTATGACAAGGACACCAAAGAGTTTATCGTCAAGATCGCCAACAGTGCCGACAAGAGTCAGGATGTGGTCATCACCATGAAGGGCCTCAAGGCAGTGGGCAAGGTGAAGACGACAACGCTCAGCGGCAGCCTGTCCATGGAGAACCTTGTTGGAAAGCCCGAGACCATCCGTCCGGTGGAAAGCTCACTTCAGGGCAATGGCAACACCATCAGTGTCGCCGTGCCGGCCAAAGGTTTCATGGTACTCAGATTCTAAAACATGAGGCACAGATTTGCCACTCTTTTGCTGCTGGTCGCTGTGGCTCACAACCTGTGGGCACAGGCCAGCGGCAAAAGTTATGACAGTTATCGCGGACTGGTGATGGCTGGATACCAGGGATGGTTCAGCACACCAGGCGATGGCGGCAACCGGGGATGGTATCACTACCAGCGCAAGGGGGTGTTCAAACCTGGTTCGGCCGGTGTCGAGATGTGGCCTGATGTGAGCGAGTATGAGAAGACCTATGAGAGCCCTTTCACCTTCGATGACGGCAAGAAGGCTCACCTGATCTCGCCCCGTGACTACTCGACAGTGGACACGCATTTCCGATGGATGAAGGAATACGGCATCGATGGGGCATTCATGCAGCGCTTCGTGGTCGACCAGAAATGGCCGGAGGGAAAGGCCCACCATGATGCCGTCCTCGACAACGCCATGAAGGCAGCGCGGAAATATGAGCGCGCCGTATGCGTCATGTACGACCTGACTGGCATGAAAGAGGGTGATGAAAAGGTGGTGCTCAACGACATCCAGCAATTGGCGCGCAAATACAGCCTTTTTGACCATTCCCGCTGCCCTTCCTATCTCTACCACAACGGCAAGCCCTTGGTGGCGGTGTATGGAGTGGGGTTCAATGATGGCCGCAATTATGGATTTCCGCAGACCGAGACCATCATCAGGGGACTCAAGCAGATGGGGTACAGCATCATGATCAGCGTGCCTGGCTACTGGAGGACACTCAACAAGGATACGGAAAAAGATGTGAGGCTCCACCAGCAAATCAAGATGTGCGACATCCTGCTGCCATGGTATGTGGGAAGATACAACGAAAAAACATTCCCGGCTTTTCAGCAGCACATCCTAGAGGATATGAGATGGGCCAAGGCCAACCACATCGACTTCGCTCCGCTGTGCTTCCCGGGGTTCTCATGGCACAATTTGCACTTCCCGCAAAAAGGACCGGGTGAGAGCATCCCGCGCAACAAGGGTTCTTTCTATAAAAAGCAACTTGACTTCCATGTGAAAAATGGCGCCCAGATGCTCTATATCGCCATGTTCGATGAGATCGATGAGGGGACGGCCATCTTCAAAATCGCAGCCAAGGTGCCTTCACCAGTTCAGGGCAGCCATTTCGTTCCCTTGGAGAAAGGCATCAAGAGTGACCACTACCTCAAGCTGACTGGCAAGGCAGCAAAGAAACTCAGGAAGAAACTCAAAAAAATGCAATAACTCCCACAACCCCGATGCTGCCTAAGGTTAACAACTATTAACATAAATTTTTGCAAAAAATTAGAGCCTGTTCAAAATAAAATTTGTAACTTTGTGGCCTAAAGTATAAAGATCAGCATTTTTTAAAAGATTAGCACTGTTCTCATTTCATAAGTATGGCTTATATGTCGGGAATACACCTGAGTCCTGTCATTTATGCGTCTTCACCTACTGAATTGGCTATGACCAATCATTACCATAAGACACTGATGAACAATGCGTCATGGCTGGCAGCAGAAGCTGCGGGCTATGTGCGGGAATAGAGCCGGGATGCTGTGGGCATTTCAGTTCGATAGCTGTATGATGGAGATAAGTGCACCCTTTAGTGGTTACGGCATTACAGACAAATTTCAACAAATAGAGGACAGTTCGGCGGGACTGTAACATTTTGATGAAAAAAGGGAAGAAGTTAATAGTGAAATAAGTGACCTTTTTTTTAAGTTTTGAATGAATGGGGGCTATGGCGATTGGTTCGTCGTAGTCCTTTTTGTTTGCTACAACCTCCTATCTCCAACCTCCCATCTCACATCCCCCTCTCCTTTGGAGAGGGCCGGGGAGAGGTTTTTCCCCCTCTCCTTTGGAGAGGGTCGGGGAGAGGTTTAAAACCTCCAGCAGCTGCTCAAACCGCTCGATGCGACGCAGATGCTCATGGTCGAACTCATCGGTCATCTCATGGGCCCAGGTGATCTCAAAGGGGATATGCACGGCATGCCCGCCCAGGCGCAGCACGGGCTCGATGTCCGACTTGAAGCTGTTGCCTACCATCAGCAACTCGCTGATGCCGATGCCGAACATCATGCACAGCTCCCTGTACTGGCGGGTCGTCTTGTCTGACACCACTTCCACACGGTCAAACAAATCCCATAGCCCCGAACGGAACAACTTGTTCTCCTGGTCGAGGATCTCGCCCTTGGTAAACAGCACCATCTTCCACTTGCCGCTCTGTCGGATGGCCTCAAGGGTCTCCCTGACTCCCTCCAGCGGGGTGGCGGGGATGTTGAGCAGGCTGCGCCCCAGCATCTCCACACGCAGCAACTCATCGGCACTGATGCGGCCGCCGCTCACCCTGACGGCGTTCTCCACCAGCGACAGGGTGAAGGCCTTGCTGCCATATCCCAGCTCGGGCATGTTGGCGGTCTCGGTCTTGAACAACTCCGACGAGATGTGCGCCACATCGCCATAAGGTGACAGCAACTGGCAGTATTCCCTCTCCACGGCCTCGAAATACGATTGGCAGTCCCACAGGGTGTCATCGGCGTCAAAGGCAATCACTTGGATCTCTTTCATGCGGTTATTGTGCTGAATGGTTGAAAACAGGGGCGAAGTTACGAAAAAAAACTCACTTTTTTTGTGCCAATTGCATCAATTATGATTTTTTATTCTTATCTTTGTCACATTATTATATTTATATATATACACTTCAATACTATGACAACAACCAACAGCACCACACTTACGGGAAACTACGCAACGTTTCTCGCAGATATCAGAAAGTTCATCCCCTCCGACCGCATCTATACCGATGAGCTCCGTACGTTGGGTTGGGGAACAGATGCCAGTTTCTACAGGCAGATACCCAAGATTGTCGTCCGCAGCGATGGGGAGGACGAGGTGTCGCGCATCGTCACGGCATGTGCCCGGCACCGCCTGCCTTTCACCTTCCGCGCGGCAGGCACATCACTCTCAGGACAGAGCATCAGCGACTCGGTGCTCATCGTGGCGGGAAAGAACTGGGAGAAATATGAGCTGGCTCCCGACAAGGAGACCATCCGGATGCAACCGGGCATCGTGGGGGCAAGGGTCAACGAGATCCTGAAACCTTTCGGACGGGTGTTCCCTCCCGATCCGGCTTCCATTGGCAGTGCCATGGTGGGCGGCATCGTCTGCAACAATGCCTCGGGCATGAACTGCGGCGTGCATGCCAACAGCGACCGCATGATGGTCAGCGCACGCATCATCCTCACCGACGGCACCGTTGTTGACACCGGCGATGAGAAGAGCCGTGAGGCGTTCAGGCAGTCGCATCCCGATTTCCTGAGGAAGATTGAGGAACTGCGCGACAAGGTGAGGGCCGACAAGGAACTTGCTGACCGCATCCGTACGAAATACAGCATCAAGAATGTCACCGGTCTCAACCTCCGGCCGCTCATAGCCTACGACGATCCCTTCGACATCATGGCACACGCTATGGTGGGGTCGGAGGGCACGCTGGCTTTCCTCTCCGAGGTGACCATGCGCACCCTGCGCGACTATCCTTTCAAGGCATCGGCCATGGTCTATTTCCTCTCCATGCGCGAGAGCTGCGAGGCGGTTGTGGCGATGAAGAAGCTGAAGGCTGGCGACGACGACCTGGCGATGAGTGCAGAGAACCTCGTGGTGAAGAGCGCGGAGATGCTCGACTACAAGTCGCTGAGCTCGGTCGATGATCCCGTTTTCCTCAAATTCAAGGAGGATGTGGATGCCGGGCGCATCGAGGGTGCCGCTCCTGGCGACTACCACGGACTGACCGCCATCCTGACCGAGACGAAGGGCATCACCCACGAGCAACTGCTGGAGAAGATCAAGGCCATACAGCAGTGCCTCAGCCAGTTCAACCTCTATATCCCCGCGGAGTTCACGGAGGATCCGGCGGTCTATGGCAAGTACTGGGCCATCCGTTCGGGCATCTTCCCATCGGTGGGTGGCACACGCCCGGTGGGCACGTCTTGCCTGATCGAGGATGTGGCTTTCCATATCGAAGACCTGCCTGAGGCAACGGTCAAACTGCAGAAACTCATTGCCGACCATGGCTATTCGGATGCGTGCATCTATGGCCATGCCTTCGAGGGCAACTACCATTTCATCCTCAATCAGAGCTTCAAGAGCGAGAGCGAGGTGCGCAGATACGAGGAGATGATGCGCGACGTGGCCCGCCTGGTTGTCGAGGAATACGACGGTTCGCTCAAGGCGGAGCACGGCACGGGGCGCAACATGGCACCGTTCGTTCGCTATGAGTGGCGCGACAAGGCCTACGAGGCCATGTGCGAGCTGAAGAAGATTTTTGATCCCGAGGGACTGCTCAACCAGGGTGTCATCTTCAACGACGACCCGGAGTGCTTCATCAAATGCCTCAAACCGCTGCCGGTGCTCGACTATGACTTCGACCGTGTGCCCGACGGCGGAGAGTACCTCAAACTCGGCGAGGGCAAGAAATCGACGGCGAAGGAGACCATCGAGGCGGTGAAGAGGGCGAACAAATGCATCGAGTGCGGCTTCTGCGAGGTCAACTGCATGTCGTGCGGACTGACCCTTTCCTCGCGCATGCGCATCGCCGTGCAGCGTGAGATACGTGAACTGGAGAGCACGGGCACCGACCTGGCGCGGGCAGCCAGACTCAGGAAGCAGTACAAGTACTATGGCGACCAGACTTGCGCCACCGACGGACTGTGCTCCACATCGTGCCCGATGAAGATCAATACGGGTGAGCTGACTCACCTCATCCGTCAGATGGACATGCTTGAGAGCAAGTTGGGCTACCGCGTCGGAGAGTTTGCCGCCAACCACCTTGGTGGCATCAAATCGGGCCTGCGTGTTGTCCTCGATGTGGCACATCTCGGACATGTCACGCTCGGTCCGTCGCTCATGACCTCCATCTGCCGGGGAATGAACAAGATGGGCCTGCCGCTGTGGACTACGGCCATGCCGAAGAAAAAGAAACAGCCCAAACCGGGCAGCCATGTGGGAAAGGCGGCTCAGGAGGAACTCAAGGTGGTCTATTTCCCCAGCTGCATCAATCAGACGATGGGCCTGTCCAAGGAAGCTCCTGTCGAGCGGCCTTTGGTCGATGAGGTGTGCCAGCTGCTCAACAAGGCGGGATATGAGGTGATCTTCCCAGAGGGAATGGACCGCATGTGCTGCGGACAAATCTGGGAGAGCAAGGGTATGCTTGACATCGCCGACCGCAAGAGCGGTGAATTGGAGGAGGCGCTGTGGAAGGCGAGCGAGCATGGGCGCTATCCGGTGCTGTGCGCGCAGAGTCCTTGTCTGCACAGGATGAGGAAGGTCATCAGCAAGATGAAACTCTACGAACCGGCTGAGTTCATTATGAAATACCTGAAGGACAGACTCGACTTCCATCCCATTGACCGCCATGTAGCGCTCCACCTCACCTGTTCCACACGTGAGATGGGGGTGGCCAATGACCTCATCGCTCTCGCCCGTCTCTGCTCCAACAATGTCTATCTGCCCGAAGGGGTGGGGTGCTGTGGCTTCGCTGGCGACAGGGGATTCACCTATCCTGAGATGAACCGCTATGCACTGCGCAAGCTGAAACCGCAGATTGAGCAAAACCACATCGAGGTGGGCTATTCCAACAGCCGCACCTGCGAGATCGGTCTCCAGAGCAACACCGGCATCCCCTATATGAGCATCGTTTATCTTGTAAACGAATGCACGACACCTAAGGCATGAGATAGATCTCGATGAATGTAGGCTGATGGGTTTTCGGAACCTAAAAGTCTTCTTTCTTCAAGCGGCGGCATTGTCGCCGCTTGATTTATGTCAATAAAGGCGAAAACTTTCCGTTTTTCCTGAAAAAAGTTTGGAAAA
>CAMZHP010000137.1 GCA_947306845.1 uncultured Prevotellaceae bacterium | reverse complement strand
TGCCTACCTCGGATCAATGGGTGAGGGTGGCGCTTCTTGGCTCAATGGACCAAGTTTGCAGAACTGGGGAATGGAGTTCGCCGCTGGATACCGCGGAACTACTTCTTATGGTCTGAGGTACAATGTCAACGGCAACCTCGACTTCTTCCGCAACAAGGTGACTTATCTGCCCGAGACCACCACTGGCTCGTATGTGCATACCTCCAAGCAGAATCTTGTGGAGGCCAAGAAGCCTTATGGCTCCATCGTGGGATATGTGGTCGACGGACTCTATCAAAGCCGTGAGGAGGTACTGGCATGCGGACAGGAGAACGCTCGCGTGGGCGGACTCAAATATGCAGACCTCGACGGAAACGGTGTGATCAACGAGAATGACCAAACCTGGATCTTCAATCCCGTGCCCAATTTCTCATGGGGTCTCAACGTAGACCTGAGCTACAAGAACTTCGACTTCTCGATGTTCTGGCAAGGAGTGGCAGGACAGGATGTTTACAACAACCAGAAATTCCAGACCGACTTCTACAGCATCACAGATGCCGGCTCCAACAAGGGTAACCGCATGCTCGGTGCCTGGACAAAAGACAACACCAGTTCAACCATACCAGCACTTACCACCAACAACACTGGCAATGAAGGAAGGGCAAGCAGCTACTTCGTGGAGAACGGTTCCTATGCGAAACTGCGCCAGGTACAGATTGGCTACAACCTGCCTGCCTCTTTCATCGAGAAACTCAAGATGAGCAGCGCACGCATTTACTTCTCAGGTCATAACCTCCTCACCATCAAGAGTAGCAGCCTGACCTGCTCTGACCCGGAGAACCCCAACTGGGCCTATCCTAACAGTACCTCGTTCACATTCGGAATTCAAACATCGTTCTAATCACTATTAAAGGAAATCAATTATGAAAGCAATATATCAAGCATTCTGTGCAGGACTCCTGCTCTGCGGTACGCTGACTTCTTGCGACGATTTCATCGACGTTGAGCCAAAGGGTGTCATCAGCGAGGACCTCGCCATGAGCCAGCCCAACGAGATGGTGACATCAGCATACGCAAAACTTGGCGATGACTGGTATACTTATCCCTTCAACCTTTGGCCATACGGCGACCTTACCAGTGATGACGCGTTCAAAGGCGGGTCGGGTACTACTGACACCAACTACCATCCCTTCGAGGTGTGGTCGACACTCACTGCTTCCACCCCTGACCACATGGACGAGATGTGGTATCATCTCTATTGCTCCATCAGCCGCTGCAACCGCGCACTGGTGTCGCTCAAAGAATATGGTGACGAGAAACTCGGTGCTGCCACTAAGGCTGTCCGTGAGGGTGAGGTGAGATTCCTCCGTGCCCATTTCTACTTCAAACTGGTGCAACTCTGGAACCAGGTGCCCTGGGTCGATGAGGAGGTTTACAGCAACCACACCGAGGAGCAAACTCCCAACAACGCGTTTACACATGCTGAACTCATGGATAAGATCGTAGCCGACTTCAAGGCTGCCTATGACGTACTGCCTGTGACGCAGGCTGAAGGCGGAAGAGCCAACAAGATCGCTGCTGCCGCTTATCTGGCTAAGTGCTATCTGACTATGGCATGGGGCGACGGATATGAAGCAAGCACAGGTGTAAGCCATATCAACAGCCAGTATATGCAGGAAGTGCTGAAATACACCCAGGAGGTGCAGCAGTCCAACTATGGCTATCTGGAGGACTTCGGCGACATCTTCCTGCCTGAGTACAAAAACTCAAAGGAGAGCATCTTCGCTGTGCAGCATTCCGACTATCAGGACGACAATACGCTCTTCGGACGTGGCAACTGGAGCAACATGCTCAATGGCTGCTGGGGAATGTGGTCTTGCGGATGGGACTTCCATAAGCCATCTCAGAACCTCGTCAATGCGTTCAAGACCAAGGACGGACTGCCCATGTTCAACAACTACAACGATGAGATTGCCTATCCTGTGAACGGTGTGCCGACAGCACAGAAATGGGATCCGCGCCTCTTCCATACTGTAGGTCTGCCTTCCTTCCCGTACAAATACGAGACCGAATATACCATGACCAAGGACAACTCGCGTAACCCCAGCACCTATGGCTACTATGCATCGCTGAAGGAAGTGCCGCAGCGCTCCAAGGGTGAGACATTCGACAATCCATGGCAGGCTTTCGCCATGAACGACTACGTGCTCCGCTATACCGACGTGATGCTCATGCGTGCCGAGGCACTCATCGAGACTGGGGCTCTGGAGGCTGCTCGCACCATCATCAATGATATTCGCCAGCGTGCCAAGAATTCGGTGGCCAAGCATATCCAGTATGCTGCCGACCAGTGCGACATTGCCCTCTATCCCGCCTCTTATTTCCAGAGCAAGGAACAGGCTCGCCAGTGCTTGCAGTGGGAGCGCCGACTCGAACTGGCCATGGAGAACGGACGCTACTTCGACCTCCGCCGCTGGGGTATTGCTTCGAAGACCCTCAACGAATTCTTCGAGAAAGAGCAGAACAGCGTGTACGACGGCCAGGCCTATGCTCAGTACTACAAGGATGCCCATTACACACCGGGCAAGAATGAGTACTTCCCCATCCCTTACATCCAGCTCTTCTACGTGCCCGGACTTTATACTCAGAACAAAGGCTATTAGAATCAAAACTTTAATCATCGATTATTATGACTACGAAGATAAACAGACAGGCACTGATAAGTATCCCTTTGATCATTTGTCAATGCATTGTGGGCATGATGATGACATCTTGCCAGGACAAGGACTACGAGCGTGAGGCCATGGTGCTCAGCGCTCCCGATGCCAGCCAGATCAATGGCCAACTCAATGGCGATGACTACACTTGGACATGGCCTTCACAGGGAGGACAGATGCAAGTGATCATTTATCGCAATGGTACACTCTTCGCCAGCGAGATCGTCTCTGGCACAAGCTACACTCAGACCAATGTGCCCACTAATGTGCCTTTTGAATATGTGTTCAAACTGACCGACGGCAACAATTTCTCCAACGGTGTGGTGAAGAGTTACATGCGAGAGGGTGCCACCAGCATCAGCGGACTGCAGATGAGACAACTTGACAAGACCGGAGGATACGACGCACTGGTGGAATGGAACAGGGCTGCCGATGCCACAAACATCAAGTTCATTGCCACTAACGGCAAACGGACCATCAATGAGACACTTCCTGGTTCCGCTACAAGTTACACCATCAGCGATGTGCAGACAGGTGACATCTGGGATGTGACGCTCACTGCTGTGAATGAAAAAGGTACGGCTCTTTCCACCAAGGCTTCACTCCGCATCGGAAAGACGGCTATCGGTTTCCTGAGCATCTATCCCACACCCGAGCAACTCATCAATGAGGGTGATGACGACGAGGCTTCTGCATGGCTTTGGCTGCATGACACCTATCCCACTGCACAGTATGTCTATTTCGGCGACGTGAAACAGGCCAGCGATGTGGATCCCTTCCGTGTGCTCTTCTGGTTGCGTGACCTTGAGGGAGTGGGTGAGGATGCCGTATGGAATGTGCCCGAAGTGGTGACTGCTGCCACACCCATCATCAAGCAATGGTATAAGGAGGGCGGAAGCCTCTTGCTCTGGAGCCACGCCACTACCTATATCGGACATCTCGGACGCCTCAACCTCGATGACATGAAAGCCAACGACCATGTCATTGGCACGGGAGTGGGTGGTATCAACAACGATGTGTGGAAGATGGCTGTCCAACTCAATCCGGGTGGACGCTTCTCCAAGGATCATTCATCACATCCCATCTACAAGGGACTCGAGGTGGAGTCGAACGACCGCACCAAACTTATCGCCTTCAAGGGACCGGGATGGACAGAAGACCACAACTGCCTCTTCTTCAACCTGCCGTCATTGTACACAGGCATCGGCAACCAGGAGGAAAGTTGCTATGCTCAACTCACCCAGACTTTCGGCATCTATCCGCTCGGCACCTGGGACTCCCAGATCGATTGGGTCAGCCAGTTCAACGTGTTTGAGGCACAGCAGGGCAACACTGACTACAAGGGTACCGTGCTCTGCATCGGCAATGGTGGGTGCGAGTTCTCGATGAAGAATCCTGATGGCACACCCGACAAGAGTGCCCGTCCGAAAAACAACAGATTCCAAGACAATGTTCTTACTCTTGCCAAAAATTCATTGGAATACTTGAAGACAAGGTAAAAATAATACATGGAAATAATGAGGAAAGTTTTTTTCAAGTCTCCTCTAATGGTAGCCGTCGCTCTGGCGGCTATCATTTCTGGCTGTTCAAAGGATGACGATACAAAACCTAGTTACAACCCTATTATCGATGATCCGAAAGAACAGCCCGTCGATAATCCTCAGCCTCCAGCCAACAGCGGACGCAATGAGCAATACCGTCCTCAGATCCACTTCACACCTGCCCGCAATTGGATGAACGACCCCAATGGCATGGTGTATGCCGATGGCACTTACCATCTTTTCTATCAGTACAACCCTCAGGGCAACGACTGGGGAAACATGTCGTGGGGACATGCCACTTCTACCGACATGCTGCATTGGACCGAGCAGGCTGTGGCTTTGACACGCGACGACCTGGGTGACGTCTTCTCTGGTTCAGCGGTGATTGACAAGGACAACACGGCTGGATTTGGAGCCAACGCCATGGTGGCGCTCTATACTTCGGCAAGCGGAGCACAGCAACAGTCGTTGGCCTACAGCACCGACGGTGGAAAATCGTTCACCCGATATAATCAAAACCCCGTTATCGCCAACAATGATGACAATCTGCGCGACCCCAAGGTGTTCTGGCATGAGGAGTCAAAGAAATGGGTGATGGCGCTGGCCAAGGGATGGAAAATGGGAATCGATTTCTATGCTTCATCAGACCTGAAAAAATGGACTTTCCTAAGCAATTTCTTCGTGCCTTTGGCAGGAAGACCCAGTCTGCAGTGGGAATGTCCCGACCTCATCTCCCTCGATTGCAACGGACAGAAGAAATGGGTGCTCATCGTGAGCGTCAATCCTGGCGGCCCGGTCTTGGGCTCGGGCACCATGTATTTCGTGGGACAGTTTGATGGCACCAACTTCACTCCTGATGCCCTCGATTATCCGCTTTGGCTCGACTATGGCATGGACAACTATGCCGGCGTCACTTGGAGCAACACTGGCAATCGTAGGCTGCTCATCGGATGGATGAACAACTGGGAGTATGCGGGAGCCGTGCCTTGCAAACCTTGGCGTTCTGCCATGACGTTGCCCCGTGAGCTGAAATTGGTGGAAAGAGATGGCAAGCCGTTGCTCACCAGCGCCGTCGTGAGCGAGATCGACAAGATTGCCGGAGCATGGCAACCAGCCACCGCTACCCTCGATGTGAGCGATGCCTATCAGTTGCGTGTCACCGTCAGCCTGGATCATAACAGCACGATAACACTCGAAAATGGCCAGGGTGAGAAATATGTGGTCGATGTCAACGCAACCACACGCACCGTCGCTGCTCACCGCAATGCTCAGACGGGACAAACACGTTTCTCTGGGACGTTCTCTCTTCCCTCCATCCTGGCTCCTCTCAACACGGTGGGCTCCAAGGTAACGCTCGACTTCTTTGTCGATCAGTCCTCAGTGGAATTGCTCACCAGCAACGGCAGCATGTCGATGACCAACTTGGTGTTCCCACAGTCCATCTACAACACACTCTCCGTAACAGGAGGGGACTATGAGGCTCAGGTGCGCCAGCTCAAAAGCGTCTGGCGATAACGTACTCATAAGGTAAAAATTGTTACATGAACGATTTATGTTATTAATTGAAACATGATTTATCGTGGTGTAGCAAAAATTAGGCTATCTTTGCCACAGAAAAGTCAATCACATAGCTTAGTATAAGTAGTATTTTAGGTTTTTGTTAGGTGAGAGATTGTTTTTTAGGATAACATTTTGAGAGTGACAGATGACTAAAAACATAAAACTATTAAGAGCATGACAAGGAAATTAACGGCAATTGTGGCAACCTTGATGATGACACTGGCTGTCTATGCGCAAGCCCCCCAGCTTCTCGGCGACAGCCATGCCATGAAAAGGGTGAAGGTCAGTAGCAAGTATCTGTTGCTGCCTGTGCAGGAGAAAGTAGAGAATGCCAACGTGCGTGTGCTGGTGGATAACCAGCAAATGCAGTCGTTCAATGTGAAACTGGCAGTGGATAAAGTGGACTATTTCGTGCCACTTGACCTCGGCCGGCTCAAGAGCAAGGATGTGTTGCTCGACATCACATTCCACGGTGACCGGCGAGCCACAGGGGCTGTCAAGGATTTCATCTGCTGGCGTGAGATGAGACTAAGTGATGAGTTCGACACGACCAACAGAGAGCGTTTCCGTCCCATTTATCACCATACACCGGAATATGGATGGATGAACGATCCCAATGGCATGTTCTACAAAGATGGCCAATGGCATCTTTATTACCAGTGGAATCCTTATGGCTCTCAATGGGAGAACATGACATGGGGACATTCCACCAGCCGTGACCTCCTTCATTGGGATGCCCAGCCCACGGCGGTCGAGCCAGATGCTCTGGGAACCATTTTCAGTGGCTCATGTGTGGTCGACAAGAAAAATGACCGCGTGGTGGCTTTCTACACCTCTGCAGGACAGCATCAGGTGCAGTCGATGGCTGTCTCCAAAGACAATGGCAAGACCTTCGTCAAAGAAATCGACAATCCTATCCTTACCTCCAACGAACCTGACTTCCGTGATCCCAAGGCATTCTGGAACCCTGAGTTGCAGGCTTGGAACCTGGTGCTGGCTGTGGGACAGGAGATGCGCATCTATTCGTCAAAGGACTTGAAAAACTGGAAATTTGAGAGCGCTTTCGGAAAAGGATATGGCAACCATGACGGTGTTTGGGAATGTCCCGACTTGATGAAACTGCAGGTGCGTGGCACCGACACACAGAAGTGGATGCTCATCTGCAACATCAATCCTGGCGGACCATTTGGTGGCAGCGCCACACAGTATTTTGTGGGTGATTTCGACGGCCATACCTTCACTTGCGACCACAAGGACACACGGTGGATGGATTACGGCAAGGACCACTATGCCACCGTCACCTTCGACAATGCACCCGACGGACGGAGAGTGGCTTTGGCATGGATGTCCAACTGGCAATATGCCAACGAGGTGCCTACCAAGCAGTTCCGTTCTGCCAACAGCGTGCCACGCGACCTCGACCTCTTTGAATACAATGGACAGTATTATTGTGGCGTAACCCCGTCGAAGGAATTGCTCGCTCTGCGTGGCAAGAAGACGGCAAATCCCACTGAGGCTTGTGAGATCGTGGTGGATGCCAAAGGACCGATGACACTGACACTGTCGAATACCAAAGGTGAGCAGGTGACCATGCGCTACGATAAGGCTGCCAAGACCTTTACCATGAACCGCGAAAAAAGTGGTGACACTGCTTTCAGTGAGGCATTCCCCGTGGAGACCACTGCTCCCGTCTATGGCAATATCCGCCAATTCAGGATCTTCATCGACCGATGCAGCATCGAGGTGTTCGATGCCGAAGGCCGCCTGGCAATGACCAATCTAGTGTTCCCAACAGAACCCTACAGCAAACTGACGGTCAAAGGTGGCAAAGCCTCTGTCTATCAGCTGGCAGGATTCTAAATAATGATCTTCTACTAACCAGACAACAAAATTCTTAACAATGAGCAAGCAAAATAAATCTATCTACCTTATCCCAGTGATGCTCTGCTTCTTCTGCATGGGCTTCGTCGACCTCGTGGGCATAGCCTCCAACTATGTGAAGGAAGACCTGGGACTCACAGACTCTGTAGCCAACGTGTTCCCGTCGCTGGTGTTCTTCTGGTTCCTTATCTTCAGTGTTCCCACCGGGATGCTGATGAACAAGATCGGACGTAAGAATACGGTGCTGCTGTCACTCATCGTCACGGTCATCTCACTGCTGATTCCTCTTTTCGGAAACAGTTTCGGCGTGATGCTGGTGGCTTTCTCGCTCCTGGGAATCGGTAACGCCCTGATGCAGACGAGTATCAATCCGCTCGCCATGCTCATCATCGGTGACAAGAACCTGGCTTCTACGCTTACTTTCGGACAGTTTGTCAAGGCTATCGCCTCTTTCCTCGCTCCTTACCTGGCCATGT